>JADFAP010000009.1 GCA_015121965.1 Candidatus Acidifodinimicrobium mancum | reverse complement strand
TAAAGTGGACGCTAACTTTGATAGATTGATATTCTTGGACGAAATTGAGGATATCAGTGATGGGCCTTCTCGCATCAATGAAAACATCGAAGACGCAGGTATCAATATCTGCATATCAGAGACATTCTGCAGCGTTGTTGCATTCAACGTCTTTGCAAAAGAGCTAGTTATGCTGGATGGATTAATTTCTATCCAATTCTGAGGGTAGCTGAAATTCAAAACGCCAGAAGTGAAGGTATTGTTGCCTGAAGGACTTGCAAAAAATGATGAAATTGTCTTAAATGCTAGGCTGCTGAACGGCGGAAAGATTATGCTCAAAGCCACGAAGCCTATTGCAGCGAGAGCGATCAGCCCTATCACTATTCCAAGCACCAACTTAAGCAAGAAAAACATATTATTACTTGCTTTTACTGCCTTTTATAGCTTTTCAGGGACAAACAACAAGTCTCTAGATCAGTCAACCATTTTGCTGTTGACTATATGTTTTATCTCTGATATCGTATCATTTTCATCCAGGTTTTCGGTAGCAATTTTGAAAACTTCTTCGTCAAACAAATCGCTCTTATACTCATGGATAAGTTTATTTCTCATGTCTCTTAGTCTTTTAATCTTCTCGATTACGTTGTTCTTAAGTATATTCGAAAACATGGATAACAATGATAAATCCTCTCCAACGACTTTTAGATTTAACTCCTTGTAAAGGAGAGAGAGTATGTCTAACTCTGTATCACTTATCAACTGAAGCCTCCTCTCAACCGTACTCTTAATAACTAGATCGCTTTTTTGATATTCCTCCACTGTTTTTGGAAGAATCTGAGAAAGCTCCTTTGAGAATCTCTCCAAATCAAGACATTTCTCTAATATTCTATTTTTCACCGACTCTGAATTCATACAGATTCTAGTGCCTCCCGAATTAAATGTCTTACCGCTGCCGATTTCTTTATTAAAGTTATCGTATAATCATGTAAGGCGGGTTCATTAGATGAGTATAAAACTACGGCATCATCAAAAGCACTCATTTGAACTTCAACTGGAAGTGAATTAATTACAGAAAGATCCAAGTAATTTTCTCCACCTACAAGCGCTGCATAATCAAAATATACACTTGAAGACTCCTCTGATTTATACAGTAACAGACCTACGTCAACATCACGAAAACTTGGCTCTTTTCTGGCATAGCTGCCGAATAGAATGACCGCTAATATTCTATTGTCTTTTTTTGCTTTTTCAACTATCTTTTCAATGGATGAGTTTATTGCGGATATTGTACTTGTCCACCTAATTAAGGCTTCCTCTGCTGCTTTACTTATAGCACCCCTGCCATATCCAAACCTTTCCATTGCTACTTCTCTGAAAGGTTTATCAACTTCCTCCCTTGAATATATCTTAATTTGAGACATAATATTAATATAGTTCTTTTAGTATAAATACCTTAAGTTCTAATTATAGGGTACAGTTTAATACAAGATAGCTAAAGGAAAAAAAGGCTATATTAAACTTCTATTTTCATGTGATGACACGGCAGAAAATTATTATGAACGGGGTTGTTTTTTGAAATAGGATGTATAATAACATTGTACATTATTTATCTGTCTCCAACATGATACTATTAAATTATATAGCAAAGGATTAAAAAGAATCAAACTCTTATTATATAGATGCTGTTCAGAAGGAAAGCGCCAACACAGGATTTAGAAAAAATAGATAAGGATCTTCTCCTTAGAGCGAATATAGCCCAAGGGATAAAGCACCTTTATTTTGACAGAAATAGACTTTTTTATCCTGAGAATAGGGACTACGATAAGCTCAAAGAAACCTTTGAGCACATAAAGAAAAACCTTGAAGAGCTTAGGGGAAAGCAGCCGAGGATGCTGATATTTGGTGAGGAAGGGATTGAATATGAGACTTTCGATGAGAAAATGATGAACAATGTGGAAAATTATCTTGAGTTTCTCTTATATCTCCCCCCACCAAATTCCATGTTCACAAGGTGGAGGAAATCAATCGAATTAGGAAATATGAAAGTACCCACCTTAACGTATATTCTTCGCTCACTAATAAGCTACAAACTTCCAGAATTCTGGCTGGATAAGCTAGATCAGTACGCAAACGAAGCTGCGGCAATAATAGATATCTTGAATGAAGCCTCTGATAACTCAAAGATAACGAGCTTAACATCAGATTTAATTAAAAAAATTAAAAATGTAGATAAGGGGGAGAAGGATAGATACAAAGAGGAGATAAGCGAGTGGATTAGACTCGGCTTAATAATATGACGGCTTTGCACTTGACACCATACTGAGATTTCCTCTTTCTAGTACTTAAAGTAAGCATCACCGTAGATCAGAATTTACAAAGGTAGAGGTTAACTAAAAAAATAAATCGCAAGCGTCGAAGCTTTCATCCTAAAATCAATGTAGTCTACTGCCTTTTCTTAGAAGGCAAAACCAGCTTAGGTATGCCGTGTACATGCTTGTAAGAGGCTATTGCTATCTCCTCGAGCGTTAAGTTCTTTGTTTCTGGTGTGAAGAATATTGTGAACAAGAAAGCGAAAAGCATCAGTATCAGCAATATAAGGAAGAATGAGGATTTACCTAGCATTAATGTAACGTAAGGGAACAGAAAAGCTGACAGGAACGAAACGATTCTGGTTATTCCAGTTGCGTTGCCCATTGAAGATGACCTTAATTTAGTAGGCAACAGTTCTATCGCATATAGACCCATAGTGTTACCAGGGCCAAGATTGCCTAAGAAGTAATCGAGTATGAACGCAGTTATGCCGAAGCCTAAAGTGAATGCAGCAGCTGCAGTTGACGCAAGGTAGAAGAATATCATCGCGAGGAACATACCAAAGAATCCCAATGCTTGCAGCGTTCTCCTTCCAAGCCTGTCATTAAGAAGCACAGCTCCCAAAGCCCCTAAGAAACCGAATGGCATGTACCAAACGAACGAAAGAAGAAGAGAAGCCGCGCCGCTGAAACCAAAGCTCTTAGCAATTAGTGGGGAATAGAGACCAATTCCATAACCTGCAATATCATACACTATCCACTGTGTCCAGACTATGGCTGTACGCTTACCATATTCTCCCTTGAACAATGCTAATGATGAACCAGCTGCTATCTTAGCCTGCCTTTCTCTCTCAGCTAAAATCGCCTTAACATCTTGAGCTGTAATACCTATCTTCTGAGCAACCACACGAACACTCTTGTCCATCTGCTTACCCTTATCAATGATTCTCCATCTTGCAGATTCAGGCATTCTAGTCCTTAGGATCACCGTTATTACAGCAGGGATAGCACCAAGACCTAATGCCCATCTCCAACTTACCAAAGGATTAACAAGGAATATAGCATAACCAATTAAGAAGGCACTTGCTGCCCCGATGCTCCAAAATGTCCAAACCCACCCATAACCAGCACCCCTCTTCTTATTAGGGTACATCTCTGTAGTGTAAACAGGACTTAACGCGTAGTCAGCACCGACTCCCCACCCGAGGAAGAATCTGAATATTATCATCTCTATTATGTTGGTGGAAAATGCAGATAAAATCGCAAAGACTGCAAAGAATACAAGATCAAAAATATATAGGTAACGTCTTCCTATCCTATCAGCGTAGTGCCCAAACACGACGGCCCCGACGAATGCACCTAGGAGCGCTGCGCCCGTTACAAAGGATTCAGTGAAAGCTGAATACTGGAATATCTTATACGTGACTAAAACGAGTGTAAAAACAGAAATAACGCTTAAGTCATAACCATCCAAGAAATAACCCATTGCAGAAAGTGTCGTCACAACCGAACGCTTTGGTACATAAGTCGTTTCTTCCTGTGGCTTTTGCATGTAAAATGTCAAGAGTTTATTATATTTAAATGTATATTTCTGAAGGTTTTACCCACTTTACTGTAATACTATTCAATTCAACCAATTGAGGGCTCTTTCAACTGCCTTTTTCCAGTAAACTTTTCTTCTGTTTATATCTTTTCCATTTTGTTTTGGATAGAATATTTTTCCTCTACTATAAAACTTTTTAATCTCTTCGAAAGACCAGATACCTGCAGAAAATCCTGCCGATATAGCTGAACCAAATGCAGTTGCCTCCTGCATCTCGGACCTCAGTAATTTTCTACCAAGTAGGTCAGCCTGCATTTGCATTATATGGTCGTTCCTAGAAACACCTCCGTCAACTTTTATCTCATTCTTTACTGGCTTTAGAAGGTCAAAGATGTCGCTTACCTGCATGCAGACTGCTTCATAAGCTGACTTCACTATGTCTTTCTTACTTGAATTGTCACTGAGCCCGATTATCAAGCCCCTAGCTGATGCATCCCAATAGGGCGCAAGAAGCCCGCCAAAAGCAGGCACAAAGTAAACAGACGATTCATAATCGCTGTCAAAGTAAGATTCTATTTCTTTGATAGACTTGAACATCTTCATCTTATTGATAAGCCATCCAAATATATTTCCCGCAATCCTTGTTGAGCCTTCGAGGGCGTAATTGCAGGTTCCATCGACATTGCCATAAGCGCAGGTTGATATCAGCTTACTTGTGCCTTTGCTTACCTTTTTTCCCACGTTTTGCAGTATGAAGCTGCCTGTCCCGTAGGTGATCTTTGTGTCCCCCTCCGAAAAGCATCTCTCTCCAAATAGTGCAGCCTGCTGATCACCTAAGTCAGAATTTATTACTGTGTTCTGAAAGCCTTTCTCCTTCAGTTTGCCGAAACCTTCTTTTGATAAGGATGAAACTATCTCCGGCAAGCTGCCTTCAGATATGCCGAAGAAATTCAGTAGATCTTTATCCCATCTGCGCTTTTCAAGGTCCATCAACATGGTCCTAGAAGCGTTGGTATAATCAGTACGAAAGCTCTCACCTCCAGTCAAATTCCAAATCAACCAGCTGTCAATGTTCCCAACCATCGCTTCGCCGCTTTTCAATGCTTCCTTGAATTTAACATTGTTGTCCATCAACCATCTAATCTTCGGAGCAGAGAAATATGTGCTGATTTTCAAACCTGTCTTACTTCTTATATACTCAGCTAATTCTCCCCCATTAATTTTAGAGATATACCTATCTGTCCTAGTATCTTGCCAGACAATCGCGTTGTAAAAAGGCTTTCCAGTACGCCTGTTCCACGCCACTACTGTCTCTCGCTGGTTAGTTATTCCTATTGAAGCTATGTCTTTAGGCTCTGCCTTCGCATTTTTTACAGCCTGCCTAAGCACAAACCTTGCGTTGTTGAGTATCTCAATCGGATCATGCTCTACAAATTTCTCCTTTGGATAAATCTGCTTGTGCTTCTTGTAAGCCCAACCTATCATTTTTCCGGAGCTGTTGAATACGGCGCATCTTGTACCAGTGGTTCCCTGATCTATAGCTGCAACTAGTGACTTGTGCATTAGATTAACTTGACTTGCTGCAATAAATAATCTTTCGGCGAAGAGACTGGAGATTACAAATCCAGATTAAGATTTTAACTTTTAAGCACATCGAGAACAGCTCTTATAAAAGCCCCGTGTACAAAGCCCTGCGGGAAGTTCCCAGTGAATGTTTTGCTGCTTATATCTATATCCTCGCCTATCAAATTATTTGAGCCGACTATGCTCTTCACGTTTTCAATCATCTTTATCGCCTCTTGCTTCCTGCCCAATTTAGAGTATATCGACGAAAGCCACATTGAGCATAAAGCAAATGCATGGTTTACCTTGCCGATGGTATCAGAGGTGTATCTGTATACAAAGCCATTAATGACCAAAGTCTTCTCCACCGCTTTCAGTGTTCTCAAAAACAGTGGATCGTTCACGCCCATGAAACCGTAGAGCGGGAGGGACAAAACGGCGGCGTCCACTTCCTCGCTGCCTGGAAAGGTTACTAGATTACCATCGCTTACGCAGTTTGAAAGCACCCAATTTCTTACGGTTTTCCTTGTATCACTCCAACGATCTTCCCCGCCAATTTCTTTGACCAATTTGCCTGCGATATCCAAAGCGACCCATATCATCGCTTTTGAATGAGTGTAATTTTGATCATTCGGTCTTTCCCATATGCCAGAATCTGCTAGCTCCCAGTTGTCAGACAGCCAGTCAGCAATGTATTCTATGGCCTTTGAGTGATTCTGCAGGAATTCTTTGTCCCCTGTAGATTCATAATATCTCCTGACTGCATATAGAAACTCTCCTTCTATATCCAACTGTATCTGATTTGTGGCCCCATTGCCTATGCGTACGGGCTTTGAATTCATGAACCCTTGAAAAGCTTCTATGTATTTTTCTCCGTATACCCTTACACCATCTGCTCTATAGAGGTTGTAAAATGGCTTTCCAGAATAATCTATCATACTAAACAGGAATTCGAGTGCTCTTCTACCTTCAGTTTCGAAGCCTAAGCTGCACAGGGCAGAAGCCGTAATTGAGGAATCCCTTACCCATACGTACCTATAGTCCCAATTCCTATTCCCGCCTGGATCTTCTGGAAGAGAAGCTGTTGGAGCTGCTACTATCCCTCCTGTCGGGGAATACACCAATCCAAGCATTAAAATTATGGAACTTCTAAAAAGCTGCTCAAACCCTTCAAGAGGTCCGCCCTTTAAGGATAATTTTATTCTGTCTAAGTAAGTTTTCCAATAGTTTATTGTGTATTCCAATGCCTTCGAAAGGTTTGAAGTGCTGCTCTTACTTTCAAGTTCATAAGCCTCTGCATTCTTGTAGTACGACAGCACAATATCGTAGATCCCAGCTTCTAACTCCCATGTATAATCCGCTTTTTTGCTATATTTACCGTTTATCTCCAGAACAAGTCGCCCCTTTTCATTCTTACCGTCGAATATAACTTTATTGCCGTCTTCAGAGTAGATGAAGCCTCGCTGATCAAAATTGAATAAAGGTCTGAAAGCTAGCTTCAGTTTAATCTTTGAGTTTATCTCCTTTACAAATACTGGCTTCCCTGGCGTTAGGAAATCAATTACTTCTGCTGTTCCATTCAGTGTCTTAAAGTCAGTTCTTAGAACATTTGGAGATATATATTTACTGTCAGAAGAGAACTGATCTAAAGGCAATAGATTGAAAAAACCTCCCTTACTCTCATCCAATAAATATGCAATTTCAGGATCAGAATCAAATCTGGGCAGGCAAAGCCACACTACATCTCCATTCGGACCAATCAGTGTGCCAGTCAATTGATTGCTGATATAATTGTAATTTTTCAGATCTGAAAACTTTAAAGACATAAAAGACAAATATACAAAAACATCTTTTATATTAAAATTAAACGAGCCTCATGTAATGATATTTTTCCTGATCAAAAGAGAGGCTTTTAATTTCTCCATTGTCTGCTGGAGAAAACCTAGCTGGGTAGCCCACTTTTATATTTTTTCCGTGCAGTGTAACTGTCCTCTTGCTTGTGCCGACTGAAACAAATGCTTCCTCTGCCCCTTCATCCCCAGCCACGATATATTTACAGCCCATCTTTTCAGCAAAGAAAAAGGACGCAGCAAGAGCCACTTTAAATGCACCTGGATATCCGTTTACCCAATCTGACAATAAATGATTAAAATTTAACCCTTCAAGATTGTCCATGAATAGATATATTTCTCCTTTCTGATCCACGCATATAAAATCCCTGCCAAAAAGTACGGGCTTCCTGCCATACTTTGCTGTAAATATTATAGTGCCACCGAATTCCTTTATGTCTTTTACATATCCTTGGCTGTACTTGACCACATCAGCAGGTCCCCAACATATGCCAACTTCCTTCGCCCATTCGGCTATCTTATCGTATGTACCGCGGGGAGAAAAAACGTGCAATTTATATCTTGATGTTTCTGTGTTCATTATAGACAAGAAGTTTTCCAGCTTAGTTTTTTGAGATTCGGAGTTATCATAGTAAGATTCATCAAGTGCCTCGTCAAGGTCGCTTTGCGCATACTTTACACTCTTTTCATCCGGTGGCTGGCCTATCTCCCCCAATGCATAAAGCAGATTTTCAAGTCTTGATATTTTCAACTTTTTTTCGTTTTTTGGTATCTTTATAGTACCATTTACAATGTCTGAAAGCTCCACTTTGGGATAATTCAAAATAAAACTTGTTACTCTATAAATGTAATCATTATTAAATGTTGTCTTCAAATCTTTTATCATTGAAGTGTGTTTAGCTACGAAGTCTGAATTTTTATCGCTAATAAAACTCGAATCATAGAATTTAAATTTATCAGCTTTCGAATAATCTTTCATAGTCTATAAAACGAAGTTATTATCCATACTGACAAAGTCCAGACATCATATAATTTTATAGAAACCGTTGATTTAAATCGTTTTAAACTGAAGTTAAATGCCACTTTTTGTAGTTTACCAAAGTAACAAAATATTGTTACTTAGGTTTATATACCTTAAAAGAGTATAAATATGGTATGGAAGAGCCTTTAGAGAACTTATTAAAAATTAAAGAATATTTAGAAATAGCCAGATTGCAAGATGAAATAATCACCGCGTTTTACAGCAGCAATACGTCGATAATTTTACATGGCGGTACTGCGATTTGGAGATGCTATGGCGGCAAAAGGTTCTCTTATGACTTAGATATCTATATAAAAAATTCTAGTGAAACGCAAAATCTGCTTTCAAGATTATACAAAATTAGGTTACCTGTGATCAAACTACGAACTAGAAAGAGCAGCGGACCTGTCTACTACTCCGTATCCAATGGGATAGCCAAAGTAACAATCGAATTAAAACAAAAAAGGAGTAGGGGGGAAATTATAGCTACATATTCAAAAACCGATGGATCTTACATAGATATTCTATCGCTTTCACCAGAAGATCTCATAAAAGAAAAATTGATGGCATATTCTTCTCGTAGGGCGATTAAGGACATCTATGATATTTTTGTGCTCTCACATATTTCTGAAAAAGAGAAAATAAGGAAAGACATTAAAAGATTCGTAGAAAACATCAAACAGCCCGTAGATGAAAATTCTTTGCCGCAACTTATCTATACCGGAAGTATACCTACTTTTAAACAGATGATAGAATACCTGAAGAGAACTTATGAAATACATAAATGAATTTTTAACTCACTTCTCTGAACGTCCAACCTTCACAAAAGTGGAAGTGGAGAGATTCCTAAAACAAAGCAGAGCCGGTAGGACGTACTCTAAAAGATTTGTATCTAATCTTTTGCAGCATCAAAGGATTATAAGAATCACAAAAGGTGTTTACACATTACATGACAATGCGGAAGTGATCGGATTTGCCTTTTCTCCCTTCTATTACGGGCTAATGTACGCACTGTCTTACTATGATATAATCGAAGAGAGAGCCAACCCAATCATATTAACAACAAGGATAGTAAGGACTGGGACAAGAAACATCATGGGGCTCAATGCACAGATCTTTAGGCTCCCGAAGAACCTATTTTTTGGGTATGTGATGGTGAAGGGAACAGAATTCTACTACCCCATATCGGATATTGAGAAAACATTTCTGGATTTAAGATACTTCAAAATAAACCTAAATGAGAGAGTAATGGAAAGATTAAAACAAAAAATAAACAGAAAGAAACTAAAAGAATACTCAAAGATGTATCAGTTCTTGAGATAAAGAATGCCACAACGTATTTAAATTATTTAAAGACCGCCCCGAGCGGGATTCGGACCCGCGTTTATGCCGTGACAGGGCAGTATCCTAGACCGCTAGATTATCGGGGCTTAACTAAACTTTTAACTCAACGTATGTTCAGTATTATAGAATTAGATTTCCTTTTATAAATATTACCGTTGAACCTGAACTTGCACACTGCCGGGTTTAACTCCATCTTGCCTACAATCCCTATCTTGCTCCTAAGCTCGTACATGACTATGAATTCGTCCTTCGGATTCAATCTCGCCTCTTTCCATACTAACTTCAATCCGTCTACTGTCTTCTGTATCACCCCTTCTCTGGGCCCTATGATAGAAACTTTAAGTGCATTCATTGGGGTTAGATCCGATAGGTTTATATCTTCTATAACTTTGTTTGACACGTTCTTGACCTTCAAAGATACCTTCACATCAATGAAGCCGCTTGACGCCTCGTGTTTAACGACTTCTTTAACGACTTCAACTTTTCTGTTGAAGTAAAAGAAGAGAATTATCGCTATGACTATGATTAGAACTATTATGTAGATTATAACGTAAGACACTGTATAGTACAGTGATACTGTCTGACCAGGAGAAAGCATAACCAAGGAGGAGTATAGACCATTAGGACCGCTGGACAGCGAGCCGAGCGACGCGCCTTTAGAAATCATCAGAATACCATTCAAAGAGCCTGGGGACAACGTGTAGTTCGAAACGTCCACCGGGGTATTTCCCTCGTTCTTTAAAGTTAGATAGTAAGTGCCTCCAAATACACCAACGCTCGAAGATCTAGAGGCAACTAAATCGTAATACGACAAGAAATCAACGTTCTGCGAGGCAGTCGATGTGAATCCATTGTAATTCAGTGAAACAGAGATTTTATATTGACCAGGCGGCGACTGCGGATTCGGTTTCATGCTTACAGAATAGGAATTTATTCCAAGGTTGGACAAAGTCAGCGAACTGTAGCTTGATGACTCTAAAGTCCCGTTGGGATAAAAGATAGACGCGTTTATAGGCACCACCACTCCAGTACGGTCGAGGCTGTTTATTATCGTCAGACTAACTGGTAAGGACTCATACGGGTATATTTTATTTGATGAGGATATATTGTAAAAGTAGATCTGCTTGCTAGAGCTTGGCAGTATCGGGACGCTCAATATGAAACTTTGCGGTGTCCCGTTTATTGTGTAGGAGATGTTGATTGGTGTTGGGGTAGAGTAGAATATATTCCTCGTATTGAACGCAAATAGAACCTTCTGGGTCTGGCCAGGCAGGAGTGTGAAGGACAGAGGTTTAGCGCTTATTGCATCAAACAGCCCTCCGTATCTAACCTCCGCAGAATTAAGATTTATTCCGATTGAAACTGAATAATTTTGCTGGTTATAGAATGAGATATTCAGAAAGTTTGTGGCATTGCTTGTTAAAGTCGCGCTTGTCGGAGAGATTTCTATCGCGTTTGACAGGCCTATGCTAACGAAGAAAACTGCGATTAATAGCGTCAAAACCAATAGATTTTTCATTACTTATAAGAACTTGTAGAAGTTTATAAACATTTCACATTTGCGGATTTAATAGTCCAGACGGAAAACCGGCTGATACGCGGAAATGACGCCCAAGGCAATCATTTATAAATGAAGGCTCATTAACATTATTCATGCAGAGGTCAAACCTGAACAAGCGAAAACCTATTATAAGCGTGGTTATCCCTACGTACAACGAGGCTGACTACGTTGGGGACCTGCTCAGATCGCTTAAAAAGCAGACTTACAAAAACTATGAGATAATAGGCGTAGACTCCTATTCTAACGATGGAACGCTTCAAATACTCAAAAGGTACAACTCGAGAATCGTTATAGCTAAGAAGAAAAACGTAGCCTCAGCTTACAACCATGGGATAAGGGTTGCCAAAGGTGAAATAATAGCCTTAATAGATGCAGATTACATCTTATCAAAGAAACTACTCGAAAATGTCGTGAAAGAGTTTGAGAAGGATGAAAGTCTAGTCTGCATTGAGCCGACTATAAGCATGAGGAACAAGGATATACCAAAGATATACAGGAAGAGGTTCGCAGCCTTCAACAAGCTAATTGTTTACCTCAAAAAGATGAGCTATCTCACGTCTACGCCTTTTGCATATGGATGCGTTTTCATAAAGGGATCAGCATTAAAGGAGGCCGGTTTATTCAACGAGAACATATATGTGGATGAGAATTGGGAGTTTTACCCTAGGCTGAAGAAATTTGGCAGATTCAAGATGCTAAAAGACACTGCACAAGTATCCTATAGGAGAGTGGCAGCCAACGGCATAGTGAGATCATGCCTGCTTTACCTCAGGCCATCAATATCAATAGCACTGAAGGGAAGCTTCAAGTACGATTTCAAAGCTGTCAGGAGAGGTAAAATAATCGATTAGCTGGTGTAAATCTTCAATAGCTTCGACACGTGCTTTCTCACATCAAATTCTTTGACAGCCTGCTTCGTTCTATACTTCCCTCTGTTTTCAAGTACCTTGTTGATTTTGTTGATAAAATCAGCTAGGTCGCCCTTTTTGAAGGTCTCCCCATTTATCCCCGACTTTATTATCTCCGCCTGGGCCGTTCCCTTAGGCGCCACAACTGGTGTTCCTACCGCCATAGCCTCAATCGCCACTAAGCCTTGCGTCTCAAACTCCGAAGGAAAACAGAAAACATCTGCAGCTTTGTAGTATAGCTTCTTTTTATCGTCATCAACAAATCCGGTGAACTTTATATTCTTTAACCCAAGATCACGGCTAAGCTCTTTGTACTTTTCTAAATCCTTACCAGATCCGGCAACTATAGACTTTACACCGTCTTTCTCTAATCCCTTCGCTGCCCTGATAAAAAGAGATATGTTCTTTTCAGCGCTTACCCTGCTAAGGTAAAGGATGACTTTGTCATTCTTTGAGATTCCTAGTATCCTTCTTGCTTCAGCCATTGACTTATTGGTTTTAAGCTTGGACAGGTCCACCCCGTCGTACAAAACGGATACGTTGTGTATCCCGTAACTATTTAGCTCCCTCTTTATGAACAATGAGGGAGAAATCACAACCTTCGTTCTCTTATAGAACCACCTCAAGTAGTTAATCAACATAGATTGAATAGACTTGACAACCAACTTATTCTTTGAAACGTATGAAGCTATAGATGCGTAAGAAGTATTGAAGGTGTGATTTGTGGCTATGACAGGCACGTTCAGAAACTTGCTGACCTTTATCCCCAGTAGTCCCATAGTGTACACGCTTTGTATGTGTATGACATCTGGCTTCATCTCTATTAGCCGCTTATCTATATCTAGGAGGTCAAGATACAAACCGAAGTAAGGATTTAGCTTGTAAACTCTAAAACCATGCAGTACTATTATATCCTTCCTATTATTGTAGTAATCCTCTAATTTTTTTGGGCCACTTGTAACCACGAAAACTTTATGTCCTCTCCTCTCCAACTCTCTTTTTATGGTCTCTATGTAGACTTCCAAGCCACCGCCATTATATCTCATTGGCTGAAAATAATCTGTATAAATTGCTACGACTAGTTTTTTCATATTCATTCTATGCTTCGGATATGAATGGATCAACCCTGTTACCCAATAGTTTGTCCAACTCTGATAGATCCTTTTTCCCTATCTTCCCAGGTATCTCGATTGCCAAATCTACTATGAGATCCCCACGGCGACCATTCTTGTCGAAGAGCCCCTGACCTTTTATCACTACAGGCTTCCCCCGATTGTCCCTAAGATCAATTTCCTCTTTTCCGGCTGGCGTGTCTATCTCTATGAGCCTGCCTTCCAGCAGATCCCTTATGTCGACATGCAGAATAGTCCTTAGATTCCTGCCCTCAACCTTGAAGTACTTATCCTTAATTATGTGGAAGACGACCTGCAGATCGCCGCTAAGTCCTCGCCTGTTCTGATCGCCTTTGTCAGAGACTATGATATAATCATTATCTGCTATACCGTGAGGTATGGGAATTGATATCTCCTCCTTCTTCCTCACAAACCCGGTTCCACCGCAAACAGGGCAAGCTTTGTCTATTATATACCCCCTTCCAGAGCACATATCACATCTCGCCATCGTCACAAATAATGAAGCTATGCCTCTCGTAGTAGACCTAACTCTGCCAGTCCCCTTGCACTTTGGGCAGGTATGCCTCTCCACTGCGCCGGTTCCACTGCAGGTGCGGCATAGAACGTTCCTTGTTACCTCTATCTTCTTGCTCCCGCCTTTAACCAGCTCGTCCAATGTGAGGTTCACATCGACCCTTAGGTTGTTTCCGGATTCCTCTCCAAAGCCGAATCCGCGAAATATGTCTTCGAACCCGCCAAAACCACCAAAGTTGAAGAAGTCCGCAAAGTCTTCAAAATGAACGTTTGAATAGTCCGGCCCTGCGTTTTGGGATGAGGGCCCACCCCTGTTGGTCAATTCCCTATAAGCCTGGTTTATCTTCTTAAATTTCTCCTCGGCTTCCTTGTTCCCGGCATTCAAATCGGGATGATATTTCTTAGCGAGGGCCTTGTATGCCTTCTTTATCTCCTCCTCGGAGGCGCTCGGCTTGATGCCCAGAATCTTGTAGGGGTCTTCTTCCATGTTCACTTGTAATATTATAATAAGAAAGAATCAGTTATTAAGCATGCGCATCATTGATTAGAAGAGCCTGAGTCATCATTGCTTTTGCCAGCGTCATCATTGTTTTCTGGTTCCTGCGGACTGCTTGAGTTGTCAGGCTTTGCAGGCTGATAGATCGTTTTGCCTATTTTATCAATGATCGCAGCCAGCTTCTCCTTGTCTTCCTTTATTGCTTCAAAATCTTCTTTGTTTACGTCATCCTTGGTCTTCTGTATGATATCCTGCGCCTCTTTCTTGTCTTCGTCGCTGATCTTATCTTTGAATTCTGAGATGGTCTTCTCCAAGGAATACGCAAGGGTGGAGACTTCATTCTTTTGCTCTACCTTCTCCCTGTTCTCCTTGTCGGTCTGCTCATTTTCCTTTGCTTCCTTAACCATCTTCTCTATTTGGTCCTTTGAAAGCTTATTCGGTGCGGTTATTGTTATCTTCTGAGACTTTCCACTCGCCAAGTCCTTCGCGGACACGTTCAATATGCCGTTTGCATCGATGTCAAATGTAACCTCTATCTGCGGCACGCCCCTTGGTGCTGGAGGTATTCCAGTCAAATTGAACATCCCAAGGCTTATGTTGTCCTTCACCATAGGCCTCTCTCCTTGTATGACATTTATCGTTACAGTCGTCTGATAGTCATCCGCTGTGGAGAATATCTTGCTTGCCTTGAAAGGTATTGTGGTGTTTCTCTCTATTATTGGAGCAACTATGCCTCCCAAAGTCTCTACGCCGAGAGTAAGCGGCGTAACATCCAAAAGAACTATATCCTTTATCTCACCTGCAAGTACTGCTCCCTGTATAGCTGCTCCTATAGCCACAGCTTCCATTGGGTCAACTCCTTTCTCTATCTTGTCCCCGAATATGTCTGTCAGAAACTTCTGGACCACGGGCATCCTTGTGGGTCCTCCAACTAGTATTATCTTCGCTATGTTTGATTTATCAATTTTAGCATCAGAAATAGCATTATCTATCGGCTTTCTAGATCTTTCTATTATTGGCATCACCAAACTTTCTAGCTTTGCCCTTGATATCTTCATTATCAAATTCTTTGGTCCTTCTTTTGTTATAGTGATGTAAGGCAGGTTTATTTCTGTCTCCAATACGGTTGAAAGCTCTATCTTTGCTTTCTCAGCTGCTTCCTTTATCCTCTGCATGGCTACGTTGTCGCTTTTGAGATTTATGCCCTCCCTTGTAGCAAAGTCATTCACTATGTACTCTACGAGCGCGTTGTCCATGTCCACGCCGCCAAGCTGCGTGTCTCCAGAAGTCGATAGGACTTCAAAAGTGCCACCGGAGATGTCCATCATGGTTACATCCAGAGTCCCTCCCCCTAAATCATACACAAGAACTTTCACGTCCGCTGACTTATCAAGGCCGTATGCCATCGCCGCAGCAGTTGGCTCATTTATTATTCTGACAACATCCAATCCTGCTATGGTGCCCGCATCCTTTGTAGCCTGCCTCTGATTGTCATTGAAATAAGCTGGGACAGTTATGACAGCCTTCTTTACCTCCCCGCCCAAGAATGACTCTGCGTCTCTCTTTATCTTCTGAAGTATAAACGCGGATATCTGCTGAGGGGTGTACTCCTTGTCGAATACCTTGTACTTGAAATCTGTGCCCATCTTACGCTTTGCGGCGAATATGGTGTTGTTTGGATTAGAAACTGCCTGCCTTCTCGCTGGCTCACCTACAAGGATCGTCCCATCTTTCAAGAATGACACGACAGATGGAAACATCTTGCCTGCGACTGTAGCCCCCTCTGCACTCGGTATTATCGTAGGTCTTCCGGCCATGACGACCGCTGCCTGCGAATTAGATGTACCTAAATCTATCCCTATTATTCTTTCCTTAGCACTCATATCCCCACCTTCACCTTCGGGTATCTTATTACCTTCCCGTTCAATTCATAGCCCGCCTGGATCTCCTCCAGTATGAGCCCTTTCTTGTCTTCCTCTACTTCCTCCGTAGATACTGACTCAGCTATGTCAGGCGAAAATTTTGTACCTACGACTTGAAGCCTCTTAAGCCCAAAAGACGACAGAGTACTCATCAGCGAATTCTGCATCAATTTCACCTTCTCCTCTTCTCCTGCCTTAAGCACGCTGTCAAAATCGTCCAAAACTTTCAGCAAAGCTGTCATAAGCACCTCATTCGAAAACTTGGAGTACTGATCCCGCTCTTTGTCCCTAATTTTTCTATAGTTATCCATCTCAGCGAGCAAATATAAATATTTTGACTTGTAGTCTTCTGGACTATTATTTTCCTCTTTTGATTCAATTGGTTCTTCTGCCATAAAAAAGATACGATTAAAGATTTCTTATAAAGTCAATAGATAATTTAAATATTTAAAATTTTATCTATCACTTGCTCTTTGCCGGCTTCTTTTCTTCCTTCTGCGGCTCTGGGCTGCCTGAAGTTAACTCGGGGAGCTTTATGATGGGGGGCAAATTCAATGTCTTGCTTATCTGCATAGCCTCTATTATTGTCATGTTGCTTATTGCCTGCATCACTTCCTGCTGTATGTCTTGCTGCATCACGCCAGTTTCAGTTAGCTTTTTGTAAGCTTCCTCTATACCTGTCCCTGCGTAGATGACAGTACCTTCCATGTATATCTTACCAACTTTGTTGTCTTTGCTGTCCTTAAGATCAACTTGGTAGTCAAAAATGAATCTTAACGTCTTGGAGTTCTGGTCCTTGCCAACGCTCTTTGTAGTAGCCCTGTAAGAGATCTCTATAGGATCCTGCGGTATAATGCTGTCATTTCTCTCAGCGTCTATCTTTGACAATTGATATCCGATTATCATTACACTTAATATAAAGTAATATATTTAAAGCTTTTGCTTCGGCGAGCTTTGTTTATAAAGTCGGGTTTCCGTTTATAAAGTTGGCTCTTGTGGCTTTGCTAATTAAGCCCAGATCTGTGCAAACCGTCTTAAAGTTGTGAAATGCTCTGTATTTAAGCTGCCTCTGCAAGTCATCTTTATGAGACTACCAGCAGTAGTTAAAAAGTGGTGGGTGCTTGCGCTTATCCCCTACGTGCCTTTAGGTTTGTGGGCACTGATTTCTATATCGATTATGAATAGTTCTTCACCTTCTTTCGGCAGTGCACTCGCTGGTGGATTGATGTTTGCATTCGGTTTTATTGCACTATTGGTGTACACGCTGGCTTTTGTAATAACATTGTTGATAACATTGATTAGAAGGAAGAAAAAAACACACTCAAACTAAAGGCCCTAAGTTCTTTATAAAGTGTGAGCGGGAAAACAATTAAAATAATCAATGTGTTGTATTCATAATGGACAAGGTAAATGTTCTGTCTAAAAATGGGATGTTCATATTCAGGTTCAATGACGGCGAGTTCGGATCTAAGTGGTGCGGGATATGGAATGAGGACACTAAGCTTGCCGATTATTTCGCCTTCAAACTGAATGGAGAGTACCTGTCATCTAAAAACGTCAAGTCGTTCCAGATGTATAACTCGCAGTTTGCAAGATACGATTATGTATCGGGGAAAACCGAGGTTTCTGAGGATGTCTTCTGCTCCGACAACCATGTGATAGTGACACTGAAATCCAAAGATCAGTTTAATGTTGAAGCGGAGGTGGGCGTAAACATCAGGAGAAGGGAAGAAGATTACATACCAGATAAAACCTATAATCTGGAGGTCATAAAGAATGGGTTCAAGGCAACGTACAAGGACAAAACTCTATACGTTTATTATAGCAATGGCAGCTTTGCTTATTCGCCCGTCTACAGTAAGCACACCCCTGGTGAATACGCCAGAAGCAGGGGCTTCAGCAGGTATTTTGATGATTTAAGCGAGCAGAACAAGTTTGTTCCAGGCATTATAAAGTCGTCTTTAAAGGAGGGTGAAGACCTCAGCATAATATTCAGCATGCAGAGGATGGAAGAGGACGCCATATTCGGGGCGATAAACAGCAGGTTGAGGATAAGCAAGGATTACAATGACTTGATAGGCGTGATATGCGATTCATACGGATATGGAGATGTTTTTGATAGAGGATTCTTAAAAGATGTAATAGATTCTCTGCTATCATATTCAAACCTACCAAAGAGGAAAGTATACGCAGGCTTCCCTTACTTTAACCAGTTCTGGACAAGAGACGCGCTGTTTGTTCTGCCATCGTTCATTACAATAAACCAGCCGAACTTTGCCAGGGATGTTATGAAGAACATAATTGCACTATCTGGCGACAAGGGCATACCTAATTTTGCAGGATCGGACTTATTTCCAATGGATACGATGCCAATGCTGATAATTGACCTGCTTGACTATTACTTGAAGACCGGGGACTCCCAAATGCTTCTTAGCCTCGATCCGTGGTTGAATAAATTTGTTTACATCATGAAAGGCAGACTGGAGGGGAACTTCATACATGATAGAGGGAGAGAGACATGGATGGACTCTATGGATAGGGAATATTCCATAGAAATACAGGCTCTGTGGCTGCGTGCAATGGAGGATCTACTGAGAATAGAGAGAATATATGGAAGAGAGGATGCAAGGCTTCCAGATATCATAGACAAACTTAGGAATGGCCTTGGGCAGTTCAAGCGCGGCTCGTACCTTTCAGATCAGCTTAATAAGGATATTAACTCAGCCAATCAACTGTTCGTGCCATTCTTCTTGGATGTTGATGAGGAACTGAATAACATGGTTATAGACAACCTGAAGCAAAACTTACTTACAGAATATGGAGTACTATCTGTTGCCAAAAACGACCGCTCATTCGATCCGAAAGGCTATCAAAACGGGGCGATATGGCCCTTCCTGTCTTCCATAGCCGCGGGAGTTGCGTTCAAACTTAAGGATTACAACTTGGGCAGGAATATAGTAGATATTATAAAGAAGAAGAATTTCGATGCGCAGTGCTCTTCAAGGATAAATGAGATCTTTGAACCGAATGGAAAACCACAGGGATGCGTTTCACAGGCGTGGTCCATCGGGATGATACCGCATATAATTGATGATTATTTCATCGGCGTAAGGATAGATGAGTCGGAGAGGAAACTTATAATTGATCAGCCACCCTCTGATTTAGATTTCTCGAGGAACTTGACAGCGCTCGGCAGGAGAGTAAAACTTGAATTCAAGGATGGAAAAGTTGTATCTGATTTGCCTATATCAAGAGAGGATAAGAAGCTGATAATAGATATATAGAGTATAGAAATCACAAGCCGCTAAATAATAGATAGAC
>JADFAP010000018.1 GCA_015121965.1 Candidatus Acidifodinimicrobium mancum | reverse complement strand
TAGGGGAATTGGACTATAACTCGCTCATAATGACAAGGATTAAGAATAATGGGCGTTATGGCAGAACCAGGGAATTAAGCATAGCTTTTCCTTCCTCTTTATTGGTAAGAATCGAGCAGATACTATTGAGCGAGTTAAACCAGTGAACTACTTCATTTCCTATCCTTGAGAAATGCAAAAATACCATAACCTGTGCCGGTGGGCAGTATAGTGTTCAAGATCCTGAAAATAACAACTGTAGAGATGGAGATAATCCCCGGTACCCCGTTGGCAAGGAGCAACGTAATCGCCACTGCGTCCATGGATCCGATCCCAAACGGGATCATAGAAATAAAGCCAATCACCGCAGAAAAGCTAAATATGAAAAGTGACATCGCGAAGCTTATGTTTTGATTAAATGCTAAGAGTATGAAAAATATCAACGAGCCTTCGACAACAATTGTAGGAAAGAAAGCCAAGACCTCATAAAGTATATCTTTTTGAGATAGTGCAGAGTTGCTTTTCATTTTTTCTAGATATTTAACTAATCTTCTCAAGAACCTAAACTTTTTAGAGATCTCCAACATTAGGTCGTTCGTTTTTCTTAAACCTAGTATTGAAGCTATTGCATAGGCTACCGCTACCACGGCGATTGCATAAACAACATACTTTGATACAATCACAGCTGTTATCAGAGCCATCACCGAAACGGACAGAAAATTACTGAGTGTAAGGGATAAGATAATGTTGCCTGAAAAATATTTATATTTCTTTTTGAATCTCTCCAGGTCTTTTAATATAACAAATTGGCCGGCTGCGGCAGGGATTATCGCCAATCCAAAGAAAGCGTACATCGTCAATAGATTTATCGTTCTCCTAAGTTTTATTCCGAGTTTGTGAAGGACATAGTACCATGGAATAAACTTAAGGAGCGGAAATACTAAAAATGCAATGAACGCGTAAATTAAGAATATTGGTTTGGCGTTTTCTATCTGTCTTATCGCTGCAGAAAAGTTATATTGGCTTATAAGCCATATCAAAAGGGCTAATCCAATCAGCAGGGTTACATTGTTTAGGTTAAATATTCTCCTCATAAACAGTCATGTGTCTCCTCTATTTTATAGTTTATCTATCCCATAAGTTAATAATCAATTTAATATACTAGCTTAACTTATTATCACTAGAGGAGCAGATGAAGCTTTTAACCGGTTGGTTGGGGGTTCAAATCCCCTCGAGCGCAAGCGCCCGTAGCTCAACTCGGTAGAGCATCCGTTGCCCCTCAATCAAAGTTCATTCTCTCTTATCACAAGTATTGAATAGGTCCTCTTTACATTTTTTAAAGCATGCAATCCATTCGTGATAAAATCAGTAATCTTTTCTTTTTGGCCGGCGACAGATATTAAATAATCCCAACCACCGCTTATGCTAAACACGTCTAAAACAATATCTGAGTAGCCCTTGAGAAGAGTGAGCAGCTCTTCAGAGTTCTTCTTATTCAAAGAAGTTAGTGATAGCAATATGAACATATACTCGCCGTCTATCTGTTCCGCTTTAAAGGAGGTCCTGTATCCCTTTATGAAGCCTTTCTCCTTCAGTTTCTTGAAATGGTAGTACATCGTGGAGCCACGCAAACCTAGCTTCTTCGCTACGGCAGTAATGTCTAGATTGTCCTTTAATTGCCTTAAGATCTCGATGTCAACTGTCTTTATTTTGGCCATATTTGTATAATTTATAAATGTCTATCCTAATATTATGCCAGTATTTAAAGTTTAATTGTAATCTTTACAAATTTAGTTGACTTTTATAATTTCGGCGCCCCAGAAATTTGACACTGTATCGTTCGATTTCATAAATTCATTACGCCCGAACATGGTTCCGAGTAATGAAGGTGGGATATAAAACGATGCAAGGCCGATGTAGGAGAAGACTATACCGTGCACCCTATTCGCTGCATTAACTGTAGTCGGGATAAATTGCGTGTAAGTTGTAGTAGATGAAGGCAGCAGGAAGTAGGTTCCATTAGCTATATACACCGTGGAGTTGTTTGGAAAATTCACCAATGTCGCATTACCGACCTTTGTGTTTCCATAGTATACCCCACATAAGTAGAATGCATCAACTTTGCTGATGAATGAGAGGCATTGCTGGTAGGCACCAGAGTAGTTTTCAACCGAGTAGTTCCCAGAGAACTCCGTCAAAGAAGGCGCAGGCTCTCGGATGAGGTTGTAGAAATAAGAGAGGTTGTCTAATTCGCCTAGATCCGCCAGAGCAAATTCAGTTTTATTGGACTTTGCACCGCCAAACATCAATTTCGCATACTCAGTGTCATTCTCTACCAATACGTTGTTATTACGCATCAGCCCGATTGTTTCATTGTAATACTGAGACGGCACGAGGAGTGTCTGGTTAGAGTATTGCTCGTTGAAATATTCGACAGCATACATGATCGGCGCCGGGAGAGTAGACTGTGGATGACTGACCTGTAAATATCCTTTTAGATAGTAAGCGAGGACGGCGATAACGACAACTGCTATTATGATATAAAGTAGTCTCAAGTTTATTCTTATTTTCATAGGAGCTTACTCTGTTTTCTTCTCTTCTTCTTTCTTTTCAGTGTTCTGCTCGTCCTGGGTGACTGTTGCTGGTGTTTGGCTCTCCTCCACGGCATTTTCAACTATACCCGTATCTTCTTCCGTTTCCGTAAGGTGCAGCACGCTGAATTTCCTTCTAATAGTCGGCTTGGCTCTGCCCCTGGCAAATTTAGGTATACCTTTGAATAACTTAGAGTTATGTATCTTTTTTGCGCAGTCTGGGCAGTAATACACCTTTATTCCGTCTTTGTACATATAAACCGCCCTATCCCTTCTTATCTTCTGTCCGCATGATGCACAGAGTACTGTTCCTATTCTTCCCCTTCTTATGTTCTTGCTCATATGGTATACCTCAGACGCCAAGTCCTTTTATACATTTGTGCCACTGTTATTTATGCTTTTTCAATATCAACGAGACATAACATTTATAAACGAGGATATATGGGATACTATATGGAGAAGCGAGGCGGTAGGTGGGCATTGCATACGTTGAGGGCTTTCTCGATTTTATCATTGATACTATTTCTGGCGCTTTATCTTTCAACGATACCCTTGACGATCCTGTTTGTAGGGGTAGGCTTGCCGGTTTTCATAACAGCTTTAATACCTCTCTGGAGGTTGAGCAAGAAAGAACGTGAATTTAAAACATCTTACAGGATAACGATGCTCTCCTTTATAGCATCAATAGCTTTCTTCATAGCTTTCTTCCTCTTGGCATCAAGTTCCAATACGGTTTACTCAAATGTCTCCTTTTTTGATGCTTTCTTCCTCTCAACCAGTGGAGTAATTGCCTTTGCCATGCTGTCCCTTGCTTTCGCTTCATTATTCAGCATATCAATCGGTATGGCATTGGGTCTCTGGAGAATCGGCATTAAACACAAATCTAGGACGATAAAGCTAGGGGCGGTCCTGTTTATCATCCCAATACTGGATATGGCCGGCGCGCTGCTCTTAATATTGGGGTTGTTCTCCTTGAAGCGGTTGTCTTAGTATTTTAACTACTACATAATAAATTAAAAGCTTAAATACCTTCGCCGTCATATAATATACATGGGAGACGAATTGGATGATATACTGGCTGTAGAAGACAGGGCGATGAACGAACTGTCTGCTCTCCAAAAAAGTGAGAGAAAGCTGATAGATACGATCAAATTCTTTGAAGGTTCCACTTTGTCAAATGGGGAGAAAGTAGCAGATAATGAGTACGCTATGCATTTACCGAATTTTGATGTTAGACTGTACCGTGCGCCGGACAAGGATTATGGATGTGAGGTAAACGAACTGACAATTGTCTACAGAGATGAAAAGGTACTTGATGTAGTGTACAAATTCGACAAACTCACAAATAAGTTACGCTATCAGGTCGGGAGTTATGTCGGCGGACCATGGCGCAGGGAAGCGGATAGGCTGATGGGCGGCGTTTCTGTCAAAAATATAGAAAAGATGAACAGAGAGATAGGCGAAAAAAGATTATCATTAGGGAATTACAGGTAAAACCGCAGTAGGGGTAACCACAACGAGCCATAGAGAAAAGAATAAATGCGTGCAGTTTCTTAGAGTTTGAATGGAGCAGAGCCAGGAAAACCTAATCAAAAGTGTAATAGAGCTAAGAGAGTCACTAAAGATATTTGAGCAGAGACTAGCCCAGATGAAGGATACGATAGCGATGGTCGACAAGAACAATATGGACAAGTACTCAGATATAAAGGCAGTCCTTCAGAACATATTCGCGGAAGTAAACGAGGAAAAGAACAGGATCCTGGAGCTTAACGACAGGCTTTTGAGGTTGTCAAAGCAGACCGAGGATTTTGCGAAGGAGCGGGATCTTAAGGTAATGGAGAAGTACGTGTCCCTCATCGATCCGTCAAGGTTTTTAAGCCGAGATGACGTAATAAAAATAGTGGATAATTACTTAAATAGTAAGAAGTGGGCATAGATATGAGTTTGCTGGATGCTTTCAAGAAAAAAGGCGAAACTGCAGTGCCGGATATATCTGGCATGGTGAGCGCAGGCATGAGCGATCAGGACATAATCGATAGCCTAAAGCAGCAGGGCTACGATAATTCAGTCATAAGGCAGGCACTGATGGCAAAAGGCACGCAACAGCAGGCTCAGCAAACCCAGACGCCGCAGGTAATGCAGCCCATTCAACAGGTACAGCAACAGGCAATAGACCAGACAGTCCAGCAACCAGCAAAACAGGATCAGTCAAAGGCCGCGATGAGCGAAGAGTCACTCGATACAATCCAGGCGATACTCGAGCAGATAATAGAGGAGAAATGGAAAGCATCCTCTTCGGAGGTAGAATTCTTGAAGAACAGTGTGAAGAAGGTTGACGATTTTTCGCATAGCATCTCGGAGCAGCTTGACAAGCTATCACAGAGGGTGGACACTATCCAGAACATGATGATCGGAAAGACAGAGGAGTACAACAAAGCGTTGATGGATGTTAATGTCGAGTTGGAAGCGTTCAATAAGGTTATAGACAAGTTAGTGCCGGCGATGAGCGACAGCATAAAAGAGCTTAGAGATCTGATAAGCAATTTCAAGAGTCAGAACCCAAGTGCTTAATCTGTCAAGAGTTAATCCTTTGAAGCTCTGTGTTCGTAGAATAAATCAATTTCATTTAAATTCTTCTCGCCTATTATTTTTGTAAGCAAGCCGTCCTCTATGAAAAGTTCATTTATTACTTCAGCCCCATCAAGTTTCATCGATAAAATATATACGATAGCACCTTCGTTATTTGTATCTTTGTATTTGATTGCGCTGTTCCTGACAATATAGCGTGGGTCTACCAGCATTAGGTGCTTTTCTAAACCAGTATAACCGCCCTCATCGTGTACGGAATGCGTGTAAAGAGAATGAGTGTGCCCCTCGAATTCTTCGATCTGTGTCACACCAGAATGGTGGTGTATTATGTACTCTCTCTTACCATCGGTGTATTTGAGACTAAAGGGGAGCTCATCCAGTACGCTTAGAACTCTACTCAAATCCGCATCCTCTTTATACGTTGAAACACTGGTTCTCATGCAGATACATTGAAATTCACTTATATTTATGCACGTTTGTAAGGTCGGTTACCCACCGTGGGGACGGCGGCTCTCTTGTCAACAATGTACCCTATCACCACCAGAATCACACTTAGCACTGCGACTGCGATACTGATGAAGAATACTTGGTTGGTGAAAGGCGAGAACAAACTAAGCGGCAACTTTATCAACATTCCGCTTATGTTTATATTGCTGAACATAGGGAGGAAAACGTAGAATATCCCGAAGACTGTAGCGGCGGTCAATATTGACACTGAGAGCATTGTCTTTCCCGTGTTCTTAAATTTGCTCCCTCCATGCGACGAGAAAAGAATCAACAGAAACCCAACGGCCACAAATAACAGCGAGAAGTATTCCTCCTCATATAATTTAGAACTGCTAAGGAGCGAGACTAAGAAATTTGACCCACCTGAGTTGGAGGAACCAGCTAGAAGGCCGAGCACGCCGGCAGAGCTTAGATTCAGCTTGCTCTCCAAGGCAGACAGAGAGCTAGAGTTTAAGCTTGAGGTGGTTGATGACAAGCTGCTGTTGTATACACTTGCTATTATCTTGTTTGTGTACTGTGGCGTTAGGATTCCTGATGAATTTATAGCGAACAGAAATATGAATGAAGAGAGGAATATGAAGAGCAGAAGACCTCCTAAGTATCTACCTATCCCCGACAATACACCCATACCTTAATAAGAAAACCTTGTTATTTATAAATTAGGTAGCCGATTAATTAAGATATGAGGATTTACAATACACTGACGAGAAAAGAGGAGACGTTCAAGCCGATTGAAAAAGGCAAGGTGAGGATGTACTGTTGCGGCCCGACAGTGTACGACTACGTCCATATAGGCAACTTGAGGACCTTCATATTCTATGATACACTGAAGAGGGTGTTTGAGCATCTCGGGTATGAGGTTAAACAGGTTATAAACCTCACTGACGTTGACGACAAGATAATAAAGAACTCCAGGGAGAGACGCATCAGCAGAGAGGAATACACGGAGGAATATTCAAAATTTTTCTTTGAGGATATAAAAAAGGTTAGAGTAGAGCCTGCGACAATATATCCCAAGGCGACCGAGAACATAGACAAGATGGTAGATATAATAGAGGTGTTAATCCAGAAGGGGTTTGCGTACAAAGCAGAGGACGGAATATATTACAGCATAGAAAAGTTCAAGGACTACGGGAAGCTTTCAGGCATAAAGGTAGACAAAGGGTTATCAAGGATAAAAGCTGATGAATATGATAAGATATCTGTGTCGGATTTCGCACTTTGGAAGTTTTGGGATGAGAAGGACGGAGATATCTTCTGGGAGACAAGAATAGGTAAGGGCAGACCTGGTTGGCATATAGAGTGTTCCGCGATGAGTAACAGGTTCTTAGGCGACACATTAGACATTCATTCTGGAGGAGTTGATCTGATTTTCCCGCATCACGAGAACGAGATAGCGCAGAGCGAGGCATACACAGGGAAGAAGTTTGTGAACTACTGGGTGCATGCAGAGCATCTGTTGGTGGACGGAAGGAAGATGTCAAAAAGCTTGCATAACTTCTACACTCTGAGGGACTTGGAGGGGATGGGCTTTGATCCTCTGTCGTTTAGGTTGATGTGTCTGGATGCGAATCACAGGGACAAGCTAGACTTTACAATGGAAAATCTGAAAAGGTATGAAAAAACTCTGAATGATGTAAACACCTCATTCAAACTGCTTGAAAGACTTAGCGAGTCAAACGGCGCAGGTATAGATAAGGAGATAGATGCTATATACTCTGCATTCGATGAGGCGTTGATGAATGATTTTAATACGCATGCTGCTTTGGCTCAGTTTTTCAAGCTGATAGAGGTGGCTAACTCAAGAATCAAGGACGGGAAAATAGGGAAATCTGAGAAGAAAAACATAATCGATAAATTGAGGAGGATGGATGAAATCTTGGATATAATTGACAAGGACAGCATAAGCCAGGATATAATCGATTTAGCAGAGAAAAGAAAGGAACTGAGGAGGAAGTCAAAGTGGGGTGATGCGGACGAGATAAGAAGAGACGTATCAAATAAGGGTTATAGTATAGTGGATCTAGAAGATGGCGGTTATATAATAGTAAAGAGAAGGAAATACGCGATGTAGAGGGTAAAGCAAAACTAGAGAAATAATAAATTATATAAGGTCCTATCTAATCTCATTGCTATGTCAGATGGTGAGCTGACAGAGCGGTTATGTACTCGTCTGCAAATGACAGATGCTGTCATAGCATCATCAGGGCATAACCGAAAACGAGGTATGCGGGTCCGACTCCCGCGCTCACCTTATAATCTTTAAGCCATTGGTTTTGATAAAAAAGGATTGCTGTCGGCGAAACGCAAGTAATACTCTCATCATACGTTTTTACGTTTTATATTCATTGTCCGATATCATACTATTGTATGCATAATGCAGAATTAGAAGAAATACTATCTAGTTACAAGATTCAAAAACCAACAAGATTAAACTTCCTTGATCTGGTCGATGATTATAAAGCAGTAAGAGGGAATACGCAAATCAAAGGAGGGGACCTACTCCTAGATTTGGATGGAGTAGATGAGGATACCGTCGAGCTGATGTTTAATCCTAATAGAAGAACAAAGAAAAATCTTCTTGCTTATGGAGCTGTGCTCCTTAATTTGAAGAAGCTAGACGAGGAAAGCACCGAGTTTATATTAAATCGCATAAAGTCCTCAAAGAAAAGGCTACTTGATCGTAAAGAAGCAAAAGAAGTGAGTGGAGATGTGTTCGGGGTCATGATTCCGGTAGAATATGAAAAAGACAAACTTCTTTCATATATATTGGAAAAAGGCCAAGAAGCAGCGGAGGGACTTAAAGGTACAGACAGAGTGCGCTCAATAGGTGATAGAGCCTACGATATCCTCACCTCATACGTTCTCCGTGGAGACGCGAAGCCAGAGCGAGATGGGTTTATATACAATCTAGAGTACCTTTTCAGAAGAGGAGCAATTGAATGTTTTAAAATTTCTACTATAATAACTTTAGTCCTGTCTATGGATGAAGAACTGAGAAGAGAGGGGATCAAGTTCAGATTGGGTTTAAGAGACCTGTATATTTACGATAAGATAGACAGTGATGTGAAGAAGGACGCAGGAGAATATAACTCGCATGCGTGGGTGAATGTATACCTTACGGATAAATCAATTTATATATTCGATAAAATATACGGTGTATTTGCTGACGTTGCTTCGGCGAAGAAAGGCGTGTCCTCATTAGAGCATCCTGAAAAGATATTTGTTTATCGCTTTAACCCGAGGGAGGGGATAGCACTTAGAAGGATTAAAAGAAACTAGCGAAACGGATTAATTCTTTGGATTCGTAATATTTCAAATGAAGGCTGTATTCTTTGATGTGAGTGAGCTAGAAAACAATAGGATAAATGAGTTCAGCGAAGAAAATAATGGTATAGATATAACCGCCTATAAATCCGACATAACCTCTGCCAAAGGCGAGGATTACGGTGCCGAAGTGATTTCAATTTTCATAAATTCTCAGCTTAGGAAAGAGACCCTAGATAAATTTACCAACCTGAAGCTTGTGCTCACAAGGTCGACAGGGTTCGACCATATAGATATCGATGAATGTAAGAGACGCGGAATAAAGCTTTGCAATGTCCCAGATTATGGAGACAACACAGTCGCAGAATTCACCTTCTTCTTGATCTTGTCTCTTCTGAGGGGAATTAACTTAACCCGATCAGTCAGCGCAAACACAGCGCCAGGTGATGAGCTCGAGGGGAAGACAATCGGGGTAGTAGGTGTAGGGAGAATAGGAACAAAGGTTGCAGAAATCGCAAATGCATTTGGCATGAAGATACTATACAACTCTCACAAGAATAACCAGTTGGTAGATAGCATCGGCGGTTCAAAGGTAGAGCTTAAGGAGCTGCTTAATTCTTCAAATGTAGTGACTCTCCACGTGCCTTTGACAAAGGATACTTACCATCTGATAAATAAGGACAATATAAAATATATGAAGAAGGGCTCGTATCTTGTAAACACTTCCCGCGGCGCAGTGGTAGAAACGGAGGCAATAATAGAGGGGATAGAATCAAAGACCTTAGCTGGTGCTGCGTTGGATGTAATAGAAGGTGAAGAGTTTGCGGGTAAAGAGATGGAGATAATAAGGAAAGGAGAGAATTACGATCTCATTAAATTGGCTCTTGAAGATAGCATACTCAAGAAGTATGATAATGTTATTCTCACACCACATATAGCCTACAACACTCACGAGGCATTAGAGAGGATAATAGATGAGACACTAGAAAATCTGTCAAATATGCTGAAAGGTAAAGAACTCAGGAATGTTGTCGTTTGAATATAGAATAGAAAGAAAGGAGAAGAGTAGATAATGAAAGTATAAGAAGTGCGACGAAAGCAGTCGATATTCCAGCCGATGACATAGTCGTTCTGCCGAAACCGAGCAGATAGCTAATGCCGATGCCACTGTAAGCGTTATAGAAGTAGCTGAGAGGTAGACCCAAGAACATATCAACAAGCATCAGCACAAACATGACAGCCGAGAGAGACCCGAAGAGAAGTGTGCTAATTCTGTAGTACTTACCTATGTAGTACGCCAGGAGAAAAATTGACATTGTTGTCACATACAACAGCAGAATGACCCAATGTGTGTAGCCGTATATGAGCAATACCGAGTCAGTCACAAGAAGATACATCCCGAAAGCAACTTGGAGGATAACAAGCGTCAGCGTTACATAACCCAAGAATCCGAAGCCTTTAGAGCTCTTGTCCTTTCTGAAGAAGAAAAATAGTGCTGACAGAAGAATTGCGACTAAACAGGCTTCAATTATACTCATCGTTAAAGCAGCCATTTTAGGATGTAATCAGTTGAACTATTAAATATTTCACAGTACGCCAGATCTATCAAATAAATCTATTAACTTCTCTTCCCAGTCGCCTTTGCGATAAAGGCATAGCTCCTTGTTGCTTCTGTTGTATTCAAGAACTTTGATCGTATGCCCTTGATCTGGCCCCTCGTACACCCTGATTATCTCGCCTTCAGGGTAATTTAAATCAACCACCTTTATGAAACCACTGGCGCACATACTAGCCGCACCAGCGGGGTAAATGTCGTACTTATAATGGGGTGATACATAGATTCCAAAAACAGCATCATTAATCTCGTCAGAAAAGTTGTGTATTGACTCTAATAATTTTTCTAATTCAAACTTCCTGAAGCTGTCCAATCTGTGTTCTTTTGCGTTATTTTTGGTCGTATCCACTATATTTACATGAATGTACTCCCTTTAAATAGACGTGAGCAGTCCTTGGGACATCTGAAAAATGGGTATAGTTAGTAATTTATTTATATACCTCCTAATATAGTAATATACCGAGCGCATATGGTTGAAATACATAAGAAGTTACATGACATCGCAATTAAATTATCTGTGTATTCTTCGATACTAGATTTCGGTCTGATGCTGTCAGCTATCCTGGTTGGATATAAGGTGTTTCCAAAGCAGCTCTCTTATACCCTGCTGTCCGTATTTACGAATGCGATAGCATATCTGACGTTGATTATAATTGTGTTCTTCTTGTTCGCCTTCGTGATAAAGTACAGGTCTAAGATCATAAACATAGATATAACTACTCGCAAGCAGATTCTACCGGCATTCAGCCGCGGGAAATTTGCGCCTATACAGGTCAGGAAAGTAAAGGTGTATACAGTGCACAACGTAGTTTCTAGTAATTCGCAACCAGCGAAGGTTGTGAATGTTCCATCGGCTGCAGATGGCAAGATACAGTACGTAAAAAACAAGGATGAGCTATTCGTAAACTTGAATGGCACTTGGTTGGCTGCAGAGAGGGACAAGTTCTTGAAGGTCAAGAAGCCATACGTAGAATCGCAGTGAATCTGATGCGGTGGCAGGTCAGTGATGTCTAAGTCTTTTAAACAGGTCAATCAACGGCTTTCTAAGCAGATATAGGACGACGATTATACTTATCAAAATTATGTAAGGTGTTATGCTGGATATGTCGTAGCCTGCGCTTATCCACTTGCTCGACAGCGAGAAACCAATGTAGACGAGTACGGTGGACCATATCACTATGCCTATAGTGGAGTATGCGACGAATTTCTTGAAGTCCATCTTAAAAGCCCCGCAGATTATTGAAGCCACCGATCTAACGGCGGGGAGGAGCTTCGAAATAAAAGCGAAGTAAACTCCATACTTTTTAACCCAGGCAATACCAGAGTAGTACGTTTCGTCCTTGAATCCGGCCTTCCGGCTGTATTTTAAAAATATGTCTATCCCTAAGAATAGACCAAGGTAATACCCTATCACGCTGCCGAGGACGGAAGCGGCGACTGCGTCAGTCACTCCGATGAGCGGGTTTATCTTCCCAAGCGCTATCAGGAATCCAGTGAAAGGCAGGACTATCTCACTTGGTATAGGGAAGATTATGGATTCTAATAGCATCATCACAAATATTGTCAAATATTCGTAAAGGGCTATATTCTCGTACTGGGATATGAGGGCGATTATAGAATCTACACCGAATATCATATCATCCCTGCTTCTTTATGAACTCTCTCGGGTCTTTGCCGTCAACCTTTAGCCCCATGCTTACACAAGAACCAAGGATTTCATTTATAACACCCTGCTCTGTTTTTGCAAGCGAGTTAGGGAGCTTCTGCTTGGCTATATCCTTAACCATATCAAAGCTTATGGATGCGCTCTCTTTCCTGTCTCCAAATCCCTTCTCCAGCTTTGCGGCTTTGATGAGCAGTTGTGAGGTAGGCGGGCTGTAGACTTTTACGCTGTACTCCTTGGTCTGCTTGTCGACTTCTATCTCTACCGGTACCTTCAGCCCCTCATAATCTTTGGTCGCATCGTTTATCTTCTTGACGACTTCGGGTGATTTGAGTCCGAGCTGCGTTATCTTTGGACCGAGCGGCGGCGCTGGTGTGGCTTTTCCACCTTCAATTATCAACTTAACTTTGACTTTCATTTTTCTCCTCCGTCTTTGTCACCATCACATCAGATATTTTTATGTTGACGCTTATAGGCACTGCCGATTCAAGGAACATCACGCCGACTTCTCCTTTCTCTTTATTTATAGATTTTACAGAAGCGTTCTCTCCCTTGAATGGACCTGAGAGCACCTTGACAACGTCGCCGATGTTTATGTTTATAACCTGCTCCTTCTTTTTCACGCTTTTCAGTACCTCTTCTAGGCTTATCTCTTTCTTTATTATTCCTCTGACGTGTTTTATGTTGTAGATAAGCTTATGTACGCTCTCTATGTCTCTGGCCTCGACGATTATGTAGCCTTTGAAACTGTAGGGTTTTATTATTGAGTAGATGCCCCCCTCCTTCGGTATCTGCGACTTGAATCTCTCGAATACCTGCATCTCCCTGCCGATGGTCACGCGTACTATGAAGTAGTGTGGCCCCTCTACTTTCTCAGCCTTTTGAACATTTTCTTCCATATATTTTAGAACAATTAAGGATATAGGTGGGGATATAAATAATTTACTTTTGGCGTATAAACCTATAAAAACCATAAAAAGCTATGGTTTAAATGCTAAAATTAAAGGTGAGCAAGAGAGACTTTATAATCCTGATTGCGATGTCGGTCATAGGACTGATTTCATCGTCGACTGTCCTGTATGAGATATATGCGCTACACAACCTGCCTCCGTTCTGCCAGCTGCCTGAGAGCATAGGATCAATTACCTTCAACTGCGCAAAGGTGCTGTTAAGTAGCTATTCTAACTTCGGTCCCGTGTCCCTCGACTTTTTGGCTGCGGTATGGTTCATAGTTAACATCGTTTTGGTCGTAATAATATCGTACTCCGGAGGCAAGCTTGCAAGGCACATACTGCGCTTCCTGTTTGGCTGGAGGTTCTTCGGAATAGTCGTCGTAGCTTATCTATTGTACCTAGAATTGTTAGTCGTTAGATCGATATGTCTCTACTGTACTGTCATGCATATAGCCATAATAATAGACTTTGTGATAATAAGCTACCTACTCTTCTCAAAGAATTCAAAGACTAGGCAGGCAATCCTCTCTGAGTCTTAGTTGAGAATACATTTCTTCGGCATCATTGGCTTCATGGTTTAGAAGGGAATCACGTTTTGAAATTATTTATACCACATCTTTTCATAGTTATACTATTCAAGGGAGTAGATTATGGGATCTGAAGCAGGCAGCGGGGCGGATAAATTACGTAAACTAGAGAAGGTTTCGCTTGACACACTCATAGAAGCAATTGAGAGGAGCTGGGGCGCAAAAACCAGTTTTGATCCACAGAATTGGTGGCCTTCTAATGCGGCATATAAGCAGTCTGCGGTGACGGCTTTGGTCGTGAATGACTTCTTTGGAGGTAATATTCTTCGGACTATAGCGACTTATCAGAATGGAAGCAGAGTGTCGCATTACTACAACGAACTTCCTGACAAAAATATAGTCGACTTGACGCGCATTCAATTCCCGGAAGGGACGAAATTCAGTGATCCGGAGGACAAGAGTAGGGGGCATATAATGTTGAATCCATTGACTGCCGAAAGGTACAACATCTTAAAGGAGAGAGTAGAGCTTCGTCTAGAAAATTCAGGCAAAGAGAGAGCTCGCCTTTACTTTGCCCATCCTGCAGCCGACAGGAAGGAACTGAGGGAAAGAGAGATAGATATGGAGTGCAGGCTTGGAATAGAACTGCTCAACCCGTTCTACGACGTTAAATGCTCTGACATAATTGAGCTTGACCCCGGTATTAGAAAACCTTGTCAGGGTATAAATGATCCAAATAAAATTGTGATGAGAGACCTCGAGGCCATAAAGTCTTGCGAGGGGTTGCTTGCGGTGATACCTAAGGATAGACCGATGGTAGGTGCATCGATGGAGATATTCTATAACAGCTTCGTTCTTGGGAGAGACACGTATCTTATCATAGAGGATGAAGGCTTGTTCGGTCACCCGTGGTTAGTAAAGAATTCTGTAGCACGCTTCAAAAACGCAGATGAATTCATGGGGTGGTGGGAAGAGAAGGTGCATAAATCCTACGTCGAGATGCAAAATAGATGAATAAAATCTGAACTTAGAAGGAGCGTGTCTCACTGTGACTCCTAACAAATTTGTCCTAGTTTCTCAATATTTAATCTTTTTAATAGTAGAATAATTAAAATAGATATGCTATCAATATCTTACAACGATTTTCACCTCGGATTCTTAGTGTTTGAGGCTTTAAATGGCATTTTCACGTCGGCTTTGGCTGGCTTGATTATATACGCCATAATAAAGAATAGGCGAACTAATGTGCCAATAACAGCTTGGTCTATAAATGTAGCTAAATCAACAAAGAGCCTGAATGCACTCATAATTGCTTCTTTTTTGTTTGTTTTTGTGTTCATAATCTATTACCTAGGCACAGCTGACGCAAATGTCCTTCAGATGTATGTATTTAAGGCCACGGCAGAGATCTTAGGCAGCGTCACCTACCTTATTGTAACTCTCGTGGTGTTCTCGTGGTTTAGGCTGTTTAGGAGGTTCATATGATAAATCTCTCAGAGCTTTTTGCGATAATTCTAGCGCTGTCTGGTACGTTGATCTTCGTGTCAACCTCTCTGTTCTACGTAGCTCTGAACAGAAATAAGAACGCAAGCATCGCCAGGATAAGACTGTACAGGCATTCTACAGCCCTTTTCTCTTCTCTTCTGTTTTTGAACGTACTGTTTGCGATAGGGTTCATCTTCTCCGTATTTTCTCCTTCGTCCGACGTCAATCTTATAGGCGTGCTTGTATATGCTTTAGGTATATCTATATTCTTTATCGTCTTGACCAGAGTAATATTAAGAGAAACAAGCCAAGGCATAAAGAAAGTATAAGACCTTCCCCAAATCTTTTTAGTCAGTAGTTTTCTTTTCGGTATTGTCTTTTGGTTTCTCTTCTTTCAGACCGTACTCATCAAGATTCGGCTTTACGATTTTTTCGAACACCTCATTGAGCTTGAAAGGATCGTACGCTAAATCTTCCCTGTTGTCAGTGGAGATATCATATTTATGTGTGTGATGGAGTACATGTGGGGGGCATATCTCAACGCACAGCCCGCAGAATATGCACTTATTGAAGTCTATCGCTGGCGCCTCATTTCTAGCGTTGTTTTTGAATTTAGCTTTGTCCTTGTCCACATTTATCATGCGTATTGCATCAGAAGGACATATCCTGTAGCACAGCTCGCAGCCTATGCAGTTCTCAAGGTCTAGGCTTAGCATCCCCCTGCTGTGGACCTTTGTCGGCAGAGGCTTGTCTGGATACAGGTACGTGGCTGGCTTGTTCTTTACGTTCGAAATTGCGTAATAAACCGATTTTATCGTCTCTTTTACACTCATATCAGCATCACAATCTCCACAATTATTAAGTTTATCACCGAAAGCGGCAGTAGCCATCTCCACCCTATTGAAAGCAGCTGGTCTATTCTAGGCCTCCCCAGCGTCCATCTAAGCGACATAAGCAGCATCAGCACAATGATGGTTTTTATCCAAAACCATATTATGCCTGGCAGGAACGCTCCACTCCATCCTCCTAGGAATAAGCTTACAAAGATGATTGATACAGCCAGCAGTTTGACGTAATCGCCTATCAGGAAAAGCCCATACTTCAGCCCGCTGTACTCAATCCTCCATCCGGCTTGCAGTTCCTGCGATGATTCGGGTAGATCAAAGGGAGCCCGCTCTATAACCGCCAGTGAACCAATGAAGAAGATGATCGCAGTGAGTGGCAGATAAAGAATGTTCCATATGAATGACTGAGAATTTATTATGCTGATTATATCGTAGCTACCATTCAACATCCCTACGCTTATGAAGGTAACTATAAGCGCAAGTTCGTAGGTTGTTATCTGTGCAGCGCTTCTGAAGCCACCAAGCACGGCGAACTTGTTATTCTCGCCCCAGCTTGCGATAATTATCAACAGCGGGGAGAATGCCAAGAGAATGTAGATAAATAGTAGGTTGTAGGGGAGCGACACGAAGACTAAACCAGACGAACCAAGGGGAAGAAGGCTGATTATAAGAAATGACAGGATACTTGACAGTATGGGTATTATGTTGTAGGAAAACTTGTCTACATATCGGTTTGTTACAAAATTTTTCCCCATCAGCTTCACGACGTCCGCAAAGTTCTGCAGTATCCCGAATTTTCCCACGTATATGGGGCCATACCTTGACTGTATCCTAGCGGAGAACTTTCTGTCAACCCACCCGAGTATTATAGGCGTTGCAATCATCACTATCAGAGCCAGGACAAATGTCACTAGTACAGACAAGACTAGGTCAACCTTTGGAGGAAGATAAGCTGTCAAAACCGAGTAAACCTCGTCGAATATCATCTGTCGACCTCCCCCATCACCGGATCTATGCTCGCCGTTATAGCGAATGCGTCAGCGACCTTGCATCCTTCAAGGATCAGTGGAAGTGCCTGGAGGGAATAGAAAGAGGGGCTTCTTATCTTCAATCTATACGGTTTTAATCCTCCGTCAGTAACAAGGAACATCGCTCCCTCTCCTTTGGACATCTCATGCCTTACGAAGGTGTATCCTGGAGGCACTTTCATTATCCAAGGCGTGCTTATCTTCACATCCCCCTCAGGTATGCTCTTGAGCAGCTGCCTTATGATCTTTATAGATTCAAGTATCTCCCTAATTCTAACCATAAATCTCGCATAAACATCGCTTTCCTCTTCAGTGATTATATCAAAGTCAACCTTATCATATGCCAGATACGGTTCGTCCTTCCTAAGGTCCCTCTTTATGCCGCCCGCCCTCATATTTGGCCCCGTTACACCATTATCTTTTATGATCTTCTGGCTCATGATGCCTATACCTTTCGACCTCATCATGAACAGGCTATTTTCGTAGGTCATCGCTTTGTACTCTTTTTTTACCTTCTCTTCTATCCTCAAGAGCGCAGAGTCAATCTTTTCGACTATTCCGTCGGTGAAATCGTAGAAAACGCCTCCAACGCGGTTGTACATCGGTGCCAGCCTGCCGCCGCTTATCTCCTCCACTATATCCATCAGGAGCTCACGCTCCCTAAGGGCCCAAACGAAGAACGTCAAGTTGCCTAAATCCTGCCCGAAGGCTCCGATGTATACTAGGTGGCTCATAATCCTCTGCATCTCGGCCATAATAGTTCGTATGTATTTTACCCTCTCGTTTGTCTCTATATTCATAGCCTTCTCGACCGTGCTGGCCCAGAGTATCTCCCAGTTCAATGCGCCGACATAATCCAGTTTGTCTACAATCGGGAAGTAGCTGTTGAAATATCTGAGTTCTGCAGTCTTCTCTTTCCCCCTGTGGAGAAAGCCTATCTCGACCTCTGCGTTCTTAACAGTATCGGCTTCTATATCAGCAACAAGCTTCAACACTCCATGCGTCGCGGGGTGGACGGGACCAATATTCAGTTCTATTCCTTTCCCTTCCATGTTAAAACTTTAGATCAAGACCAGTCCAGTTCTTTACCTCATCTGTTATAACGAAGTCCTTCCTGAGAGGGTGGCCAGGCCAGTCTTCAGGCAGCAGAATTCTCTTCAAGTTGTGGTGTCCTTCAAATTTTATGCCGAATAGATCGTACGCTTCTCTCTCCTCCCAGTCTGCTGAAGGGAATATCTTGGTTATGGAGTCTATCGTGTCTTCATGTTTGATAATAGTCCTTAGTATGAAGGTGTCCTTACCTTCATATTTTGAGAAAATGTAGTTGAGTTCGAAGTTCGGTGGTCTATCAACTACAACGAGCATGAAGAGTATGTCAAATTTCCTCTTTATCTTCTCGCATACCTTCAAAAGCTTCTTCTTGTCTGCCAGCTCGACAGCTACCTTATCATCAGAAATTTTAAGGCTCTTTGGAGATATTTTTATAAGACTGTCAATGAATTCGCTCATACTACATTTCTCCTCACAGTTTCACCGGGTAGAATCCTAGAGTCGGGAGATATCACCACTCCCGGGTTTATGCTGACATTTATCCCCGTCTGCACGCCTCTCCCAATAAAAGCCCCTAATTTCTTTCTTTTTGAGTCTTCAAGTTTGTCTTTAACTAGTACCTTGATGTCTCCTTTGTCGAACCTCAAATTTGCAGTTATCGTTCCTGCGCCTAGGTTACAGTCTTCATCAATTACAGAGTCCCCGACGTAGCTTAAGTGTGGTATCTTTGTTCCTCTCATTATAACCGAATTCTTGATTTCACACGCATTGCCGACCTTGCAGTTGTCGCCTATCACCGTGTTAGGTCTTATGTAGGCGTTAGGACCTATCTCACAGTTTTCCCCGATTACAACAGGCCCCTCGATGTATGTTCCGCTCTTTATCGCCGTGCCTTTCCCAATGACTGCGTCTCCCTTTATCGTTACCCTCTCGGCTTTGCCCTCATTCTTCGGCTTAATCCTCTTTATCAGCATCTCCGTCGCATTCAGTATCTCCCAAGGATATCCAACATCCATCCAAGGTTTTGCCATCTTGTAGACCCGCACATCCCCAAGTTTTGTTAATGCGTCTGTGAGGTAGTACTCCCCATTCTCCCTTCTTTTAATATTTTCTACTGCGTCGAAGATTCTCTCAGAGAATACATACATCCCCGTATTTACGAAGCCCTTCCCTTCTTCCGTTTTCTCTTTTATGTCGATAAGTTTGTCTCCTCTGAATATTACCTTTCCGAATGCCTTAACGTCCTCCTTCTCTGTTACTGACATCACAGCATCTGGTTTTGTTTTGAAGTACATATTCATCAATCCTCTGATATCCTCGTGGAAGAAGAGCGTGTCTCCGCTCACAACAAGGAAGTTTCCCTTCAAATCTTTCGCATATCTTACAGCGTCAGCAGTGCCCAGGTTCTCCTTTTGCTCAATGTATCTTATCTTCAATCCAAATTTCTTGCCGTCTCCAAAATAGTTCATTATCCCCTCCTTGTCTGCCTTTACTAGGATTGTGACGTCTTTGATACCAGCAATTTTCAGTTCTTCCAACCCGTATTGCAGTAGTGGCTT
>JADFAP010000028.1 GCA_015121965.1 Candidatus Acidifodinimicrobium mancum | reverse complement strand
ACATATTTTTGTATATATTATCCGTTATTTCTTGTATGGTTACTTTCCTAATGCCATAAACGCCAGTTGCATTGAAGCAAACTGAGAAATCCATTCTATCGTACTTTGTGCGATTCCAACGCGTGCCATCTTCATAGAATCTCTTATCAGAGAGCTCAGCTACAGCGCTTCTGGCTGCCTTACCGCCTATGTTGTTAATCCTGTTTGCGATCCTCGATATAGGGATAGTCTCAACCTCTATGACCTCAAATATTCTCCTTCCATTCATTTCATATTCTATTGTTATATCAGCAGGCCATAGCTTAGAACCATAATAATCTGAATTGAAATTATCCTCCAGTCTCACGTCTGAGACGTAGTTGTTCGTTTTTATTATTATGTTAGCAAGCCACACCTGCAGTGTATTATGAAGCTCTGAAGCCACTAGATTTTTGGTTTCGGCTAATATTTTGTTCTCAAGTTCGCTTTTTGATTTTACCCCCATATATTAATTATAAAAGAAGACAAGTTGTTTATATACTTATGAAAGCGCAGTTAAGCATCGATTTCTTGATAGCCATTAGTATATTGATAATCATAGCAGGTACTTTAATAGTGTTCTTTCTGCCTTTTACGACACCGAATTATACGCAGATAAAAGTCGATACTGTATGCAGCTACATTTCAAACTCGATATCATCGCTGGCTGCTACTCCATCCAATTCCTCTTTCATCTACATTCCGCTGTTAGAAAGCTATGGGGAGGGCTCGCTTAATGTAAGCATAAGTGGTAAGGGAATAATAGTAAGAAGCAAAGGGTATGTCTCAGCATGCGCCTCTATACCTAACAGCACGGCTAATGAGAGCTTCCTAACATCAAACCTTTGGACATACAGACTACCAAATGGAAACATATATACCGCCTACTTCTACGGGGGGAGCAGTAGTCCAAATGCGATATTCTCTGGCGGCGGATTTTATCCGTCTGCTTCAATTTATATTGTGTATCCAAACGGGACTGCGACTGAGATTGCCAGTTCTTTAACATCGCCATTCACCTACAACGCTGGTAGTGTAGTTGCAACGTTGAAGCCGGGAATGTATTATTTCTACGCAGAGAATACAAATTACCCAAAGGTTAAAGTGTCGTTCCCTCTATTCGTGTCTTAGTTGCTCAATAGTTGCTTATATAGATCTATGAACTGCCTTGCGCTGTTCTCCCATGTGAGTTTCTTGATCTCGGCTGAAGCATTTTTGGACAGCTCATCCCCAACGCCATTGTAATTAAGTATACCTAATATTATATCAGCCATCTGATAGCTATCCCAAAAATTCACCTTGAATGTGTTGTTTACCACCTCTGACACACCGGATTCAATTGATATTATGGTCGGAACGCGTGATGCTATAGCTTCTAAGGCAGTTATTCCGAAAGGCTCTGAAACGGATGGCATGACAAATACACTCGCTATGCTATAAAGGAGATGAAGCTCCTCTTCGGATACCCTACCAAAGAATATGACTCTACCCTGGAGGTCCAAATCTATGGTAAGATCTATTAACTTTCCTAATTCCGGACCTTCTCCCGCTATGCCAAGGATTGCGTCTTTATCATTCTCCGATACCAGTTTGAACGCTCTTATTAAGTGATCTACACCTTTCTGCGGCGACAGTCTGCCTACGTATAACACAAGTTTCGAGTTTGCATTTAATCTATGCTTGCTATACTCGTTTTGGTCTATTGCGTTGTATATCACTTTTATTTTATCCGGTGAAACGTTATAGAGCCTTGAGATCATATTTTTAGAGTATTCGCTTACAGTAACGACTACATCAGCTTTCTGCACCGCCATCCTTTCTATGTCCTCTATAAACTTCCAAGGATGGCCGATAGTTCTTGTGTATTCTGTGCTGTGAATCGTGACGATCAGCTTCTTGCCTGTCAACTCCTTTATTTTAATCCCAGCCAGGGCTGTCAGCCAGTCATTCGCATGTATAATATCGAAGTCTTTTGTGAGCGCCGACCTTACAGCAGCGTCAGTATAAGCCCTCACTCTCTCCAATAAGTCTAAATAAGCCACGCTCAAATTCTGCACGTTAGAATACACGCTGAACTTTATCTCCTCCGGCAGTATGATATAATCCACACCAGATATTATCGTGTATTTTCCTCTTGGCAGAAATAGTTCTACATGTATCCCAAGGCTGTTTAATGCCTTCACCAAATTGTAGCTATGCCTGCCGAGACCTCCAACTATATTTGGGGGAAACTCCCATGCTAGCATCAATACTTTCATAATGCCCCCACACTTTTAAATAGTAAGCACCAGTTTATAAGTTTATAAATTTCATCATGGAAGAAAGTGAATTTTCGATGCCAGAGTGGGCTAAGGAGATGCTTGATAAGAGGATCAAGAAGCTTACGCCACCACAGATGCTCGCGATAAAGGCAGGTCTCTTTGATGGAAGAAGCATAGTCGTAGCCTCTCCAACTGCGTCCGGAAAGACACTCATCGGTGAGCTCGCGATGCTGAAGTCGCTCAAAGAAAAAAAGAAAGCGATATATATAGCACCGATGAGAGCTATAGCGACTGAAAAATATGAGGAGTTCAAGGCAAATCATCCCTATGCTAAATCTGGATTGTTCATAGGAGACTACACTGAATCTGACTGGAAACTAAGCCAGTATGATTTTATCTTTGCATCGACGGAGAAGTTCGACAGCATGCTTAGAAACTCGCTCAATTCGTTCTATAACATTGGCTGTATAGTCTACGATGAGATTCATCTGCTTGCCGATCCTGGGAGGGGGCCAACACTCGAGTTTCTTATGACATTGAACAGAGAGCTATTTCCAAATGCACAGGTAGTGGCACTCAGCGCGACCATCGAAAACGCGGAAGATCTCGCAAAATGGGTGGATGCAGAGCTTGTTAAGAGCGACTTCAGGCCTGTAAAGGTGAGGAAGGAGATCTATCTAGATGGAAAACTTGAAGGGGATGAAAAAATAAAGCTGAACAATGCCTTCCATGACCCACTCTCAAATACAGTATCATGGCTGATAAATGAAAACAAGAAGGCAATAATATTCGCGATGACAAAGAGAAGCGCAGTTTCATTCGCCAAGACCATCGCAGCGTTGCTATCTCCGAAGCTAAAGAAAGAGGACAGGGAAACCCTTCAAAGGATTTCGAATGATGTACTGCATGTTCTTGATTATCCTACATCACAATGCGAAGAGGAGGCTGATCTTGTAAGAAGAGGGGTGGCCTTCCATCATGCCGGTCTTCTAAACAAGCAGAGAAAACTTATCGAAGATAATTTCAGGGATGGACCAATAAGATTCATATGCGCTACGCCGACTTTGGCCATGGGAGTAAACATGCCCGCCAATACCATAGTTATCTGTTCAATATACAGATTCTCTGAGAATGGATCTGCGCCTATATCAAAGATGGAAGTAGACCAGATGATGGGCAGAGCTGGAAGGCCAACATATGACAAGGAAGGTACCGCTATTATAATTGCCAGGACCGAGAGAGAGTATGACTTCATAAAGGAGAAATACATAGACGGAGATCTTGAGCCTGTAATACCTTCAATCGGGGACCCAGAAGAAGTTGCGAAGTTCGTACTGGCCCTTAGCTGCCTGAACATTTATAATAAGAGGGAGAAGATGCAGTCTTTTTTCGAGAAAACCTTCACAAGCTTCCTCGGGGAGGATCTTGAGGATAAAGTGGACTCCGCTATTGACAACCTCGCAGAGAATGGGCTAATAGATGAAAAAACCCTTCAAGCAACTGGACTTGGAAGACTCATAAATGCGCTGTATCTTAGCCCATCCACTGGTATAATATTTCAGAGATTCGCTGAGAAACTCAGAGATGATCCGGAACTGGATGAACTTCCGGTATTGCACCTTCTGGCTGCAGGCAAGGATGTGCCTATGATGAACCTAAAGATGTCAGAGTATGAAAAATATGAGGAAGAGAGCGCAGAAGCCGAGCTGATAGCCGAACAGAGCCTTGTAGACTATGACAGGTATGTATCACAGCTTAAGCTTGCCCACATACTGCAAGATTGGATAAACGAGAAAAC
>JADFAP010000015.1 GCA_015121965.1 Candidatus Acidifodinimicrobium mancum | reverse complement strand
CTGGGGAGGCTAACTTTTTCCGGGAAAACGCTGACTTTTACATTCTCGGCAAATCTATCATTTAGCTTTTCAACGAACGCATTGAGTTCATTTATGTAGCCTGCGTTCTTAAGGAGAGTAGTCATAGTATGCACCAGCTCATCAAGCCTACCGCCGTCAAGCATGAAGGTGTTGAATATGCTTTCAGCCCTCTCCTCACCGACTACACTGGAGAGCGTTTCTTTGATTATCTTCTGAATTATCGGGCTTTCTTTAGCTAGCAATTCCATACCTATTTATGATAATACTCAAATTAAACTCTTTCGTGAAGCCTACTGGTCATATAACCGCCTTTGAAGATTATATCTTAGTGAATGTTATATAATTTGGCTTTGAGTCAGTGTTTATGCTCATGGATAGGCTGTTCTCTTTCGCAACTATACCCATGGCGTTGAAAAGTGAAGAATCCAAGTCATTGTATAGAATTTTCAGTGTTTGACCCTGGCTTGCTTCCTTTGAAAAGTCGTCGAGCATCAATAGAGTGAAATAGTAAGCTGAACCTACGCATAGTACTGTCTTCACAGAATTCATACTGTTACGAACAGGAAATCTTGCTCATTTTTAAGTTTATTAAAGACTTCAACCCCATTTACCTTCCCGTCGACTATATCAAGCAAATCTAGTTTCCCAAGCTTCTTCTGGAAGATTTCTATGCATGGTTGGCAAAGATACACCTTTAGCCTGCCGGCCTGTTTTGCTACGGTCATTACTTTAAGCCAGTCCGGAAACTCTCCATTGCTCCATACATCCATTATTATCTTAGTGTATTCATTCTCTGAATCAGCCTTTGGGAACTTGTTGTAGAACTGCTTTGTCATAGCAAGTACAGATGCACCGTTGAATATTATTTCCGTATCTACTTCAGTATTACTCGCACCAGTCAACAGTGCCTGCATGCTATACAAAGACTCCACAGTGTACTTCGTAACGAATACAATTGTCTTCTTCATGCCATAACTAAGTATTTTGCATATTTAAAATTATATGATTTTTATTTGGGGGCATCTTTAGATTGTAATGAAGATGCTCGTGTACGTATACCTGATAGGAATATTCGTGATCATATCTTTATACGCATTCTTACAGATAAACCTTATCTGGCTAGTAGGTTACCTTTTAATCCTTCTTTTTGCTGAGCTTGTGCCTAAGAAGATAATAATCGAGAGTATTGTGGCGTTAGCCTTGCTAGGCTTATCCTTTCTAATCGTAGGGTCAGGCTCATCTCAGTATGCGCCCCTCCCGATTTCATTCCTGCTTATATCCACCGGCCTGCCCGGCATTATAGTCTACACTGCTACAACCATGTTATTCCAAGGATCAAAGGCAGTTGCAGAGATAACACTCTTGAGTAGCGGTATGGTACTTCTGCTTATAGGGCTTCATGCAGTTAAATTTATCATAAATAGGGTATTGTGGCCAATCCTCTTTATACCGATAATCGACCTTTTGCCGATAATCATAGATCTGGTCGTTGTCATAGCCATGTCATACATAGTCTTTACGCATGTGCAAACATTATATCCTACAGTGCAGAATTTCGTGAAGCTTATAATTGGAAAGGTCTAAATCTCTCAGCTTTTGGAGGGTCTCTTCAGCAAGGCAGCCACCCCACCAAGATTGTAAAGCTGCAATCCATCACTTGAGTTCGTAGATATTATCTCCACATTAATTCCTTTCTCGCTCCCTCTGTAATACAAATCATTTTTCTTCTTCTCATCAACGCCGTCGGATATAAGCAGCGTATCAACATTGTCAGACTCCAGCTGATTTATCGTCTCATTCTCCCCGTATACTGACAGTCTGTCATTCCTAGCTATGCTTCCGAGGAGTTTTTGCACGTACTCTCTTTCCTCCAGCCTTCTTACGTTTACTAATATGTCCTTGCTTTTATCTATGAGCTCGTCCAGCCCGCTTTGGTCTGCATCACCTACGCTTCTTGTCCCAAGCACTTTGAATGTTGATGGAAGGAACCCCCCCTCTATGAAATTGTCTTTTGCAGGCCCTGGCCCGCCAACTATAAGGCCGACTATTCCTTTGTCAGACAGCAAATCTTTAGCGGTTTCGCCTATCTCTTTGTAAAAGTCCCTTATCAGCCCTTCCCTCTCCCTGGTAAAACGCATGGCGGACTGGCCACCCTTTGAGAATTTTCCAGGGACTAATGACTTTATGTGCTTCAAAACGCTTACATTGCTTCCATCTAGAATTCCTATTGTTGCCTCTCTATTATCCATGACGAGCAGCCCATAGACATTCGTTTTGTTGAACATTTGCTTCAGTGGCTGCGTCACAAACTGCTGGTCGCATCGGTATATCCTTATGTCAGATCTTTCCGGCGGTTCAAGGCTCCATAGCCTTATGTCTGGCTCGCCCTCCTTATCCGAAACATTCCCGCAGAAAACCACAAGTCCATTTGGTGGCGTCTGGCCTACAAGCTTTAACTCGTTTATAACCTTATCCAGCGCAGTTATTACGTTCTTCCTGTTGTTTCTGTCTTTTATGTTTGATGCGGTATTCCGTTCCTCAGCGAGATGGTTCCTTATTATGTCTAGGCTGAATCCTGCAGGTATGTAAACACTTATCAGCTCCGTGTGTCTTCCCTTTATGCCTTCTAGGTACTTCAGTACATTCAGCGCTTCATATTCCTTTTTATCCATATTACTTAAAACCGCAATTTAGTTAATACAGCTTCTCCTTTATCAACGTATACTCTGCTCCTTCTTATATTTTTTATTCGGAATGATTTGAATCGTAACCATATATATAGCGCATAAAAAGAGCATCCAAAACCCTTAAATTTTACCAACTTTTCATTAGAATTATGAAGTTGCATTTTTATATAGGTTTAATTCTTATTGCTTTCGCAGTGTTTGATTTTGTACACCCCGTACAGCCGATAGCCCTTTGGTATATCCCTATAATCTGGTATGGATACATCTTCGTTGTCGACAGCATAGTATTCAGGCTGAAGAGGAGTTCTTTGATCGTAAACTATCCAAAGGAATTTGTTTTTATGTTTCTGATATCGGTTCCTTTCTGGTTAGCATTTGAATTCTACAATTTATTTACCAAAAATTGGGTATACTTCGGCTTCACTTGGTACATTCACCTCGTTGACTTTACAATTATAATACCGGCGGTGATCGAGGGGTTCATGCTCCTCAACAGCTTGCATCTTTTCAGTAGGTTCAAAGCAGTTTTCCCAGTCAAGAGATGGGAATTATACCTCGTGTTTCTACTGGGTATATTCAGTGCGGTTGCCCCGATACTATTCCCCAAGTACGGTTTCCCATTCATGTGGCTTGTCTTTTTCTTTCTTTTAGAGCCGATTGATTTTTCATTTCTGAAGAGTGGTCTGCTATACCAGATGTCAAGGGGCAGGATGGATTTGTTCTATAGTGCTATCTTGGCTGGCCCTTTGACTGGGTTTTTCTGGGAGTTGTGGAACTACCTCGCCTATCCAAAATGGGCTTACAATATACCCTTCATGAACACATTACCAAAGCTTTTCGCGATGCCTTTGCCAGGTTATCTTGGCTATATACCGTTCTCATTGAGCGTACTGGCATTCTACGTCTTTTTCCACAGATTTGTATTCAAATACAAAAACCCAATTTTCCGCTGATGGTGAATTCAGAGGGGATCAGTATCCTTTTTAATCTCTATCACTGGAAACCATAAACTACTCCGCAAAATGATGGATATTTCCAGAATAATTATTAATACGTCAAAATTACTCATATAGAGAATGGCAGACACAAATTCAATAAAGGTGGGGGATATATACATCTGCAAAGTCAAGAGACTCCTTCAGCACGGCGTTATAGTGGAGGTAGACGAAACAGGCAAAGAGGGATTCATACATATCTCAGAATTGAGCAACAGATGGGTCAACAACGTAAAGGACGCAGTGAGAGAGAACAGTATGGTTGTCTGCAAGGTTCTTGAGTCAACGCCGCAATCAATCTCGCTGTCAATAAAGAGAGTAGGAGATAATGAAAAGAGGCAAACTTTGAAGGAATGGTCGGTCAACAACAGGCTCCAGCGACTGGTGGAGAAGTACGATAAATC
>JADFAP010000016.1 GCA_015121965.1 Candidatus Acidifodinimicrobium mancum | reverse complement strand
CGAACTATTAAAGTCTTGGAGATACCTGCAGACCTCTGACAACTTCTACTATATGTGCACCAAGTGGTTCGCGGACGGGGACATACACAAATACTTCAACTTTTATGATTCGCCTTACCTAGCTTACATAAACTACATGAACATCCTATCCAAGCTAAGGAAGCAGATTACGTCTTATTCAAAGACAACTCATACGCCTTAAGGTAATTGGATATAAGGTTCTCCCAGTCGAATATCTCCGCAGTCTTCCTCGCAAGCGTCTTCATGTTGAAAAGGTCATCCTGGTCTAGATTTGTCAGCTGAAGCATGTCCAGTGCTACCTTTTTCACGGCCTCATCCTTACCGGATCCCTCAATATCCTCAGCGAAGATTCCCCTCTCTGTGAGCTTTAGCTTCTGTATATACCTGCCGAATCCAGAGTTGCTTGTCGTGAAGCTTATTGATAAGTAGGATGCGCATTCTAGCGGGGTGTATCCAAAAGGCTCATATTTTGACAGGAAGAATCCTGATGTGACCGTTGATAGAAGCTCATTATAAGTAAGATTGAGTAGTTCATCGCCGACTACAAGGTACTTCGGATAGAATATTACCTTGACCTTGTTTGACTGTGAATTTTGAAGGCCGACTTTATTCAGCTCGTTTATTATCGCATCATTGCTCTCGGGGTATGACAGCACGAATGGACAGAGCGGCGGATTAGTTGGTCTAGGTCTGCGCAGCTCCTTTATCATCATCTTCGCGTCCATAAGTATCTTTGAGTATATCTTGTCTATGTTCGACAATTTATTGGTCGGCAGTGTCAGAGCCGCTTCATCAAAGCTTTTTACGTCCCTGCTTATCTGCGACTGTACGCTAAGATAAGTGAGGTAGTTCGCCACTACTTCATCCTTCGGTCCTATTGTACCGGCTGGCACGGTTATTATCGCAAGAAGGTTTTTTCCCTCCGGCAGAAGCTTGTCTAGCATTCCGAGTGCGTCTATGAATAGATCGAAACCCTTGTCGTAGAATTCATACCTTCCGCTTGTAAAGAATATAGGTGCGTTCGTGAAATCTACATCATAGTAAGGAAGGAAATAAGCGCTCAAGAATGTGTTCAGCTTTTCAAGTGCCCCTCTCTTTATGCTGTTTACTTCATCTATCGTTGGTAGATTCTTTATATCTATCCCATTTATGGTTATTATGTCCGGCTTTTTCTCTAAGATAACCTCAGCTTCATCCGCAACAGTATCGCTTACCGCAGTAAATACGGTCGCATTCATAGCGCCTGCCTTTTCAGTGAAGTGCTTTGCAGCCACTCCATATCTATATGGCATATCCGCCGGCACCTGCGAATTTGAAGAGATAAAATTGATTGTGTCTCCCCCCGAGTAAGATATCGCACGACCAAGCACGGTAGCATGTATAGTGAATACAGTTGGAACAGCGACTTTATTTGCTTTCAGATAGAGGACCGCACCAGCAGATAGCCATTCGTGCGCTTGACATACTACTTTCTTCTTGGTGTACTTTGATAGAGCTGCTATGAAGATCCCCGCCAGGTAAGACCAAGCTAATGGTTCATTGTAGTCGCCAGGTGAGTTAAGCGAGTCTATCTTGAACTTTTCCCAGAATTCAGTCCTTATATCGTTTATTTTGCTATTTTCGAATTTCTTCGAGTCTATAAGTAGCAAATTAAGATTATTTGCCTGAATCCAATTACCAAAATGGAAGATCGAGCGGTCCATTCCGGTTTCATTTATTGCGTTAAGAATAAAATCTGGTGGGTCGGATTCGACTATCTCTATTGCAGCCTGACTTGGGTTATAGAATCCGATCGCAAGGTAGTTATCTCCGAATAGATTCTTTATTGTTGATGATTTGGAGGTTATGACCGTCCATATGCCGCCCACTTTGTTGCCCGCTTCATATGAAACTTCGACTAAGAAATAGTCCATAAACTTTATAAATCAGTTAGTAAGATATAAATGTATCGGGTTATTCAATATTTAAAGTTAGGGGAGGTTGAGATGGTTGAAAATGTGATAATAATTGGCTCTGGTCCGGCTGGCTACGCCGCTGCAATATACGCCGCAAGGAATGATTTAGATCCAATTCTAATAAGAGGACTTCAGGCAGGTGGGCAGTTGATGCTGACCTCCTTCGTAGAGAATTATCCAGGTTTTGAGTCTATATTAGGTCCAGACTTGATGGAAAAGATGAGCCAACATTCAAAGAAATTTTTATCTCCAAACAAGATAATCGACAACGACGTGACGTCTGTTGACCTTAATTCATTTCCTTACAAAGTACATGTTGAGGATAAAGTGTATGAAACGTACAGCTTGATAATCGCTTCTGGGGCAAGTGCAAAGTGGTTGGGCTTGGAAAATGAAAAGAGACTCATAGGGAAGGGTGTCTCAGGCTGCGCTGTTTGTGATGCTTTCTTCTTCAAGAATAAGTCCGTAGTAGTAGTCGGCGGTGGGGATAGCGCCATGGAAGATGCTGGCTATCTAGCCAAGTTCGCGAAGGATGTTATTATAATACACAGAAGAGATAAGTTCAGGGCTAGCAGTATAATGCAGGACAGGGTATTCTCCAATCCTAAGATTAAGGTAATCTGGGACACGGTCGTGGAAGACGTACTTGGTACTGATCACGTGGAGGGCGTTAAGCTGAAGAACGTCAAAACTGGTGAAGAGAAAATAATGCCGACTCAGGGGCTTTTCATCGCGATAGGTCATTATCCGAATACGGACATGTTCAAAGGCCAGTTGCAGATAGATGAGCTAGGATATATCGTAACTCACGACAGCGTTAAAACCAGCAAAGAGGGTGTTTTCGCAGCTGGGGACGTTCAAGATAGGAGATACAAACAGGCTGTCATCGCTGCAGGGTGGGGCGCAATGGCCGCGATCGAAGCGACCAAATTTTTGGAAGAGAAGAAGATAGTCAAGTGACTTCCTTCAACTTCTGTGCAAACGTTTCAGTGTAAACTTCTGGTGGCAGCTGATTTACGAAGACATCCTGTCCAAATTCTACTCCAGCAGGTATACTCAATCTGGGATATATTTCTAAATGCAGGTGGAAGTCAGGTTCGCTCTTTATATCATGGAAACAAAGGTTGTAAGACAGGTCTCCGAATAGGTTCCTGTTTACTTTCAGTATCATCTTCAACGTATTTACAAAATCGTCTTTCTCCTCTACGGTCAAGTCTTGAAGGTAGCTCACATGCCTCTTAGGAACTATCATTGACTCTCCAGCGAATCTAGAAGCATACGGCGCTACTGCTATCATCCTATCCGTTTCGAGAAGTATTCTGTTCTCTTCAAGCTCTCCTAGATCTTCGTATAGACATTTGTTATATCTATCTTTGTAGTCTTTTATCCTGTCTATCTCGTCCTTTATTGATCCTATTATCTCAGACCAAGCCATGATCTGTGTATGCGGATGCACCATGCTCTCACCGGCTTCAGGCCCGGAGTTCTTGAATATCTGTACGTATTTTATGTAGTTCTTAGTGTAAAGATCAGCTTCCCTCTCTATAAGCGCGTCAAGCCATAGCCTCATATCCTCATTCTTCAGTTTGTCAAAAGCTAGGTTATGGATTGGAGTATCTATAAGAACTTCATTGTATCCGTACCCAGATATGTATTCTAATTTTCCGCTACCCTCTTCAAGCGGTATATCCGGCGAAAACTCAGGATACCTGTTCTCGACAACTCTAATTTTCCAAGGGTTGCCTATGCGCATTATTTCTGTAGTCATAGATTCATTGCCCGGGTCAAATGGGCATTTTATTCCTATCTTAGGCTCTTTTTCAGACTGAAAGAAGTCCTCGGGTCTTCTATCCCGATCTGGAGCTATAATCACGAATCGCCCAGTCCTGTAGTCTTTTCTTATCTCATTCCTTAAGTCAGTTGCGTCATCCATAATTTATTCAAATCCTAAACACAGGTTGAAGAATCTGCAGTCATCTGTGATCCATTTCTTGCTGTGTATAAGCATTGTCCATTGCCGTATACATATTGATTCGGAGCGTACTGACTGTAGCAGTGGAGCGTTTGACCGTTTATGTAAGCGCTTGCTTGACAGAATTGTGTCTGGCTTGGGCTATCCTGGCTAGCTAATCCGCAATCAACTTGGCAGGTATGCTGAAATCCCGTTAGATTATAGTTGCTTGGTGGTGGGTTAAATCTCGTTATTGGTATAATAACAAAATAGATAACTAAAACTAACAATATAAGGCCAAGGACTATCAAGACTACTGTCGATATTCCCAATTCTTGCCCTTTCATAATTATCTAAATATTCTCTTAAAATATATAAATAAGATTTTTCTGGGAGT
>JADFAP010000039.1:3916-20874 GCA_015121965.1 Candidatus Acidifodinimicrobium mancum | reverse complement strand
GCTGTTTATGTTCAAGTAATCACTTAGTATCTTTTCAGCCCACGCACCGCTGGCGTTAATAACCAGATCAAACTTCAACGTCTCTGTTTCTCCGCTTATGCTGTCCTTCACTTTTACGCCTTTGACTGTCTTATCCTCAACATCAAATCCAACAACCTCGTTTCCAAGCCTTATCTTCGCGCCTTCACTCTTTGCTGTCAGCAGAAGACTAGTTATGAATCTGAATGAATTTATTATCTTGTCCGGAACTGAAAAGGCGATCGATGCGTCCTTGTTTATGAAGGGCTCCTCTTGTATAAGCTTCTCTGTAGGTATAGACTCTATCGGTATGCCGGCACGCTTGCATGCAGATTCAAACTTGTCTGCGAACGATTGATCATCTCCTTTCAGGGCTAAGAAGACGCCGCCTGTATCCTCAACACAATGCGACGCTATATTGCTTATGACTTGGTTATCCAGAATGCTTTCCTCCGCAGCTTTTGGATCGTTTACAGCGTATCTTGCTCCGCTATGAAGCAGACCATGAAATCTGCCGCTTGTACCTCCACCTATCGGGCTCTTTTCTATGAGGGTAACATCTAATCCTCTGCTTGCCAAATCATGAACTATCGCAGAACCAGTCGAGCCGCCGCCTATTACGGCTATCTTTAAATCGCCCATCTGTATTACAAGTGCGCAATTCTATAAATCCTTTAGCTTCTTATTTAGAGGTAGAACAACAGCTGAAAAAATCTAGTGTTAGTTTGATATTCAATTATTTTGACATTATTATTCCTCTTAAAGTATCTCTAAGCTTTGCAGGATCATGTTCATAGGGTGTCTTTTCATTGAGCAAGTCCCTCTCGATTACATTCTCTCCATCTAGATCGTTCTTCACAAAGCCGTAGAGGTAGCCGTACTTCGCTTTCACCCTCTTAGCTTCACTAGGATACCGGTTATTTGCAATCACCTTGTCGAATGACAATCCGAACCTATCAAATGCTTTTACAAAGTCAGATGTCTTGAAGCCGCTTGTCTCGCTTACCTTATTCATTATATTTGTTATTAGGATCTTCTTGCCGTTCGATTTATTCAGTGCTTCCTTAGCACCGCCGACTAGCAGATTCGGGATCAGGGACGAATACAGGTCGCCAGGTCCAAACACTACGTAGTCCGAGGAAAGTATCGCCTTCTTCGCTTCCTCACTTATTTGAACATCATCTTCAAGCTTTACATTGTTAACTTTCAGCTTCTTGTTTATGTCCAGGCTGTCTTCACCTACCAGCTTTCCGCTGTCAGAGTAAACAATAAGGTTGCCGCTGTAGTTTACATCCGAAACTATCGGCATAACTCTGATGTGGCTTGGAACTGCTAATAGTTTATGGACAACATCTAGGTAATTTTTTCCGTATTTCTTGATCATGTTCAATAGGAAGATATTCCCTAGGTTATGATTTTCATCTCCTGCTTTTATTCTGATTGATAAAGCCGAGGCGATATTCCTGTTCTCGGAGGCTGCCAATAGATGCTCCCTAAGATCTCCAAGGGCATAAACTTTAAAAGTTCGTCTTATATCGCCTGATGAGCCGCCAGAATCGAAAACTGAGGGGATACTGTATATTTTTAGGTTTTTCAGACTCTTCAACGCTAAAAGAGTATTCCTTGCGCCTGCTCCGCCGAGTATTGTGACAGTTTTCATAAGTGATTAACAATCTTACTATGAAGAGAGCTTGTTTATAAGCCTTTTGTAGGGGCTAGAATCACCGCAGGATCGCGTCTATTACCCTTTCTAGTCCCTTCAAAATGTTCTCATCAAGCTTATTTTCCACAATCTTATCTTCTATGTCCAGATTGTAGGGTAACTTTGATAACACCTCAGAGCTAAATGATACATTCTTGTTTCTCTTCTCTAGAGATATCCTCTCGCCGCCGTGCTCTATGTAGTCCATGTTCTCTATGATGCCTATCACCGGGACTTTCAGCGCATCAGCCATCAGCTCCGTTTTTCTGCTTGTTATCTGTGCTAAGCTGTTCGGAGTTGTGACTATTATTATCTTGTCGACCGGAAGCGACTGAAAGACTGTTAGAGGTGCATCGCTTGTGCCGGGTGGGAGGTCAAGGAATAAGATATCTAACTCCCCCCAATCAGTGTCGCTGTACATCTGCTTTATTGCCGATGAAACCAGAGGGCCGCGCCATATCAATACCTGCGCATCTGTAAGCATGTCAGCCCCTATGATCTTTATCCCTCCAGAATCCATTGGAATAAATTTCTTGTTCTCTCCAACCTCAGCTAAGCCGTTGAGCCTGAATATCGACCTAATGGAAGGACCGGAAATATCACAGTCGAGTATGCCTACCTTGTAGCCCTTATTTTTCGCAGTCAATGCTAGCATCGAAACAACAGTGCTCTTTCCTACGCCCCCCTTTGCAGAATAGACCGCAACTACGCTCTTTATCCCTCTTTTTTCATATTTCTCTATCGGAGGGGGAGTAATCTTCTTCTCCTTCTTAAGCTGCTGCTTTACCTCTTCCAGCTCTTCTTTTGTCATGTAGCTGAATTTCACTTCTACTTCCTTGTAACCTGCTGATTCTAGCTTACTTTCTATGTCCTTTTCAAGCGTTCCTGAGAGAGGACAACCCGGAACAGTCAGCTTTAGGTTTACCGTTATTCTGTCTCCTTCTTTCTCTATTGACTTTACCATCCTAAGCTTGACTATGCTCAAGCCTATCTCTGGGTCATTCACACTTTCAAGAAGAGAGAGAATCTTCCTGTTTTCTTCTTCAGAAACGTTCATTTTTCTTTTTCCTCTGCGTCCTTTACCCCCTCGGATGTGACTTCAAATGTCGCTTCACCCTCTGGGAGATTAGGGGAGTCAACAAGCCTCGCCACGCGTACGCCCTTCTTCCCCTTCCTTAGATACACTCTGTACGTAGCAACATGTCCTATTATGTGCCCTCCAACGGCTACCGTAGGGTCTCCAAAAAGAACATCTGGTCTGGCCATTACTTGGTTTGTGACGTAGACGGCTAGATTGAACCTGTCTGCCAATCTCTGAAGGTTATGCATTATTACGTTGACTTTCTGCTGCCTGTCTGCCAAGGTTCCCCTGCCCACATATTCAGCCCTGAAGAGCGCCATCATACTGTCAACTATGACCAACTTTACCTTCGGGTCTGCGTTTATTATGTCTGGTATCTTGTCTACTAAGAGTATCTGGTGGTCCGATGAGTACGCCCTGCCTATCTTTATGTTTTCTAATACCGTCTTTGGATCAAGATTCTGGGCTATTGCCAACTGTTCTACCCTGGATGGTCTGAAGGTCCCTTCTGTGTCGATCCATATAACATGTCCACCCAATCCGCCCTTTTCAGGCGGCAACTGAGCGTTTATAGACAGCTGGAACGCCACCTGACTTTTTCCTGAACCGTATTCTCCGTAGAACTCGGTTATTGCCTGGGTTTCCACTCCTCCGCCCAATAGAATATCCAAAGCCTTGCTTCCTGTTGTTATCCTCTGCACCTGCTTTCTCTTGTCCTCGAACTCCAATCCTGACATGAAGTTCATCTTTGCCTCTTCCCTCGCCTCCGCTATTATCTTCCTTGCGGTTGTTTCACCAATTTCACACACTTCGGCTACGGTCAGTGGATTTGCAGTAGCTAATGAGATTATGTCAACGTAGCCGGCGTTTTTCAGCTTTGAGGCTATCGCGCTTCCCACGCCTTCCAAGTCCTTTATGTCCTTGTACTCGAACTCGCCGTTGTCCTCTGCTTTGACCTTGGTTTCCTTTTCTGCCATAGTTTTCCTCCCTACTTTATCTGATCCAATATCACTACTGTGTCAGTCTTCCCGACACCCCTTATCTTGCTTAACTCTGAAACAACAAAATTAGAGAGATCTGTCATTGTTTCATAGTTTATCTTAACTATTATCGGCCACTCGCCGCTTGTAAGCATTACTTCACTTACATCCTTTATCTTCGCTATGCTCTGCGCTATCTCCAGCACTGAAACAGGCACATCCTCCCTTATCTTTACGTAAACAAAAGCCCCTAACATGTCTTATCTTAATATTCACAAGATTAAAAACTTTCCTTCTCCTTATGAATTGATGCCTTCTTTTTCTAGCTGAAAAAATGCTTAAATAGGGGAAGAACTTATAATGCATAGTGAAAATTTTCCATGAGAACCCAAAGATACGGAGCTACTACAAGGAAGAACCTCGACGAGATAAGGGCTTCGAGGACAAAGAAGTACAAGTGTCCTAGGTGTAAGAGTCTTTCAATGAAGAGGATCAGCGCGGGCATATGGGAATGCAAGCACTGCGGACTCAAGATAGCCAGCGATGCATATTCGCTCTCTGTATCCGAAATAAGCAAATGATATGGTAAAATACACGTGTTTTGACTGCGGGGCAAGTGTTGAGCAGGAGGAGATCAGCGAGATCGTCAGATGTCCTTACTGCGGCGGCAGGATACTGATTAAGAATCCACCAAAGACAGGCAGACATGTCAAAGCCGTTTAAGTTTGAAGCCATCCTAAGGATAGACAAAGGAAGAGAGTTTGCAGAGAACGCTCTCCCAAGCTTACTTGGGGGGTTCACTAAAAGTGACAGATTTAAATTGTCAGCTAGGACCAAAGGAGGAATTATGCAAATAGACATAAAAGCGGCCGATGCATCAATGCTGCATTCAGTCATGAATACATTAATATCAACTATAAAAACTTTGGAGATGATAGATAAATATGAATAAAGAAGAAGAGTACGAAACGTTAAGACAGCAGCTTCAGCTTAACACTGCGCAGAAGCAGAACCTACAGTTGCAGTACAACGAGCTGAAGAAGACGCTTGAAGAGGTGGAGAAGACGCCTGACAGCGAAGAACTGTATGAGCTTGTTGGGCAGATACTAATCAAAAAAGATAAGAAGACGATTCTTGAAGGATTAAAAGACAAGGTCGACATAATCGAGTTTAGACTAAAGAGCGTTGATAAAGCCCTTAGTAGTGATACCCAAAAACTTCAAGAGCTTCAAAAAGAGCTTGATAAGTCAGAGTGAGTCTTAATCAATCTCCGGGTTTAATTATGAATAACACTTATGTATAATTGTACTCAGCCGACAGGCTCCCAAGTGAGAAACCGAAGAGCTGAGTGCTGCTGTTGAGGACTACGGTTCCATGTCGCGTGGAATTTAAGATGACTACTCCGAACTTGAATCCGCCTATTGACAAGCCGCTGTTCAGGACACTTGCTCTCTTCCCTCCGACGCTTGCTGAGAAGGAACCTATCGATATAGGGTAAGCATTGAAGACCGCTAGATCCGTCGTATTATCCACACCAGCACTGACGCCCATTATATTCGGTCCTTCTGATACAGGTATGTGAAAGTTCGGCAGACCGACAAGAGGAGTTGCATGGAAGATAAGCGCACTGCCTATTATTATGAGGATTATTATAGCAACTCCCTCAAGAAGAGGTTTTATTATCCTGACTAGAGTTATTACAGCAACTGCAATGATTATTATACCTGAGATTAATGCTACATCTACCACAGAGAATACTTCTCACCGTTTAAATAAAAACTTAAAAAAATAAAAACTTTAAAGTCGCTTGTCCTGGCTTAAAAGTCCTGTCCTCTGACAGTCTTTCTGCCGTCTGCCTTGGCTCTTTCCACCGCCTTGGCTATCATGGACTTTATTGCCTTGTCAAATGATTCTATAGTGTCGTCAGGACATCTCATGCCCTTGCCCACTTTTTTGACTTCGGCTTTAACTGCATTCTTTCTTACAAAATCTGCCATTTTAAATCACCCTCCTTTAGCATAATTAGGAGGTAATCCTTTATAAAACTTGATATTCTACGCTTTTAAGGGCTTTTTATGGCTATCTAAAAAATAGAATGCCAATGTTTTTAATATATGACTTTTTAGAATAGACTATGATTGCAATAATTTTGGCTGGAGGATACGGAAGACGGCTTATGCCGCTGTCAGAGTTCATTCCAAAACAGCTGCTTCCCATCGCTGGAAAGCCCCTCCTAACGCACATATTGGACAACATCAGCGACGTTGAACTTGATAAAGTCATCATCTCCACAAATTCGAGGTTCTCCGACCAATTCTTACACTATGTGGACTTGATGCAACAGAGGTACAACAAGAAACTAAAACTTGTGATAGAACCAACAAGAAGTGAAGAGGAGAAGTTCGGCGCAGTGAAAGGATTGAACTATGTCCTGAACGAAGAGGTAGTAGACGGCGATTTTGTGGTTATAGCCGGCGATAATTTTTTCGATTTCAAGCTAAAAAGTATATTCGACAAGTTTTACAGAATTAATCAAGATGTGATCGGGCTGTATGACGTAAAATACAAAGAGGAAGCCAAGAGATTCGGCGTTGTAGAGATTAATAAAAATGGGAAGGTAATGAGCTTGACTGAAAAGCCAGAGAATCCAGGCAGCACGCTGATAAGTATGGGTTTATATGTTTTCAAGAAGGACGCTAAAGGACTTATAGAGGAGTATGTGAAGTCAAGCAAGAATGTAGATCACCTCGGAAGCTTGATATCATGGATGCTTAATAAGACGGCAATCTACTCACAGGTGTATGCCGGGATGTGGGTAGACATCGGAGTCATAGAAGCTTACAGAAAACTTATAGAGTATCTTGATTCTAAGCGAAGATAAAATGAAGCAGGACTTACATCAGAAGTAGGCCATACTTACTATAAGTCAGGCATCATATTATATGCGTCGCAGCAAGGACTGATCCGCCCATAGCCGAGAAGGCAAATGTCACGATAACTGATATTAGAGCGTATAGGATGATTGATATCAGCAGCGTAGATGCCATCTTATCCCTTATGTCTATAGAATCGTTGGGATTGTTTATCATCGAGATAGAATAGCCTATTATCAGGCTCAATGTAATTATGTAGAGACTTATCACCATCTGGAATACATAGAGTGGTATTGCTCCACCAGAGAGGTTGAAAAGGCTGAATGCAAAAGGAACCATAGACGACGCTCCAGAGGCTGGACCGGAGCTGGCGGATATGCTGGCCTGAATCGTCGAGATGTTGGAAGACAAAGAAGTGAGTACGCTGCCTATAAGCGCAGTCATCCCAACGACGATACCAGCCATTATAGGGCTTAGAAGCCCTACTTCAACCCTCATACCGGAGGTGACGTCATCCAGAAGATTCTTTATGTCGTTGTCTATCTTCTTCAGATTGGAGAGGTGCCTTGATATGTAAAGCATCGCCGAAGACGCCGCATTGACGCTCTTCTGCGCAGACTCTATGAAAATCCTCATCACGACTATAAGCATGTTTGACGGGAAAAATTTGGTAGCTCCAACATTTTGATTAAAAAGCGCCTCTTTAAGACTTAGCCCAAGCTTCTGGATATTATTGACAGTCACGTTGAAGAAGCTCATGACGGGGGTGTTCTGCATCGTGTCTGCAACTTTAAACATCGCAGATTCGGGAGGGTTGCCTTGTGACAGGAAAGAACTGAGCTGAAAGGCAACCGAAGCAAGGTAATTTTGTATTGATGCGAGCTCTTCCCTTGCGCTTATCAGCTGGAATATTGAAAGCTTTAGATAAGTGTAAATGCTTACGCCGATTCCGACGCTAAGTATCAAGGAAATATAGACCTGCGAAGGACCGAATGTTGAAAGCTCTGGTATCAGCAATATGAACATCATCAGGAACGGAATAAAGACCAGAATTGCAGGAATTAATGCACTTACACGTCGCTTCTTTCCGCCAAACTTCACAAAAAAGTAGCCTATTCCTGGAAGATTAGGGATGCTATTTATGTCAGGGGGAGCAAATCCAGTCGGCCTTGTCAAAAGTTTGTCACGTATCAGGAAATACACCATCAGCGGAAGACCAATGTCATACATCAAGAACAGTAATGGACCAAAATCAGGTATAGACACAAAAGCCGTTATCATCGGAGCCAATACCAACCCTAGGACAGGCAGGACCATCCCAATCATATATATTGTGTTTAGAGGCTCCTTTAAGTCTACGGCGTACTTGCTCATGTCCTCCAAAGTGCCGCTAAGTATCCTGTTCGAAGCCTCATCCAAAAGCTGCAGCCTTATATCCTCGTCCCTCTGGTAGACCGAGCTCTCTATAAGGAAAAGAGAATCCGCAAAGCTTGGATTGTACTTGGCCCATCTTATGGAGTAGTCATCGAGCGCTTCCTTTATGTTCTTGTATTTTCTGCTTGCTGTGTCCCATAGGAGCTTCTTCAGATCGAAAGCCAGGTAGCTGCTTAAGTTGTCTGCTGCAAACTGTACTGCAGTCTCCAGGTTAGACGTCTGCCGCATTGAGATTATCATGTATAGGATGAATGTCACAAGATCACTCGATGCCTTGCTCATCCTCACCTGAAACTCTCTCTTTGGATATGATTGAATAAACGGCATGGATACAATGCCAAGCACAATCAGGGCTATTCCTGCGAGTATCTGCCCAAAAACAATGAGGATTATACCTAAGAATACACCAAGTATCAAAGTGAACAGCGAAAACCCGTACAGCTGCTTTGCGTCAAAGTCCTCCCCTATCATGTATAGGAGTGTGTTTAGCTTCTTCTCGTCGCTCTCCTTCAGGCTAAATTTTATGAACCTACCGACGGTGCTAGAGCCAAACTTTACGAACCTGCTAAGAAGAGAAGGGTTCTTTGTCTTGAATATTTTATACTCTAAGGACTTAAGATCTTCTCTCACTCTTTTATCGGCGTCATAGAGATCTCTGGGAACGAGCTCGCCCTTAGTGTAATACTCTATGAATGAAGCAAAAGAGAATGAATTCACTTTTGGGTGTTTAGCCATAAATTGAACAACTCCGATATGTTTTTGCTCTCTGCGTAGCCGTACTTTTCATTCAAGCTGGAGACTATGTCGTAGTATTTATCAACCGCCTTCGATGTGAATTCCGCCTCCAAGAAGTCCCTGTTAACCTTATTCGCATACTTAACCAATGAATCCAGCAGATTCGCCCTGGAGTATATGCTGTCAAGGACCATGTCCCAGTCCCCAGCCCACCCCTTGACATTTGAAGCTATCTGCTTCACGACGTAGCTGTCACCCTCCAGCATAGCTTTTGTAGGCTTAAGCTCATCACTCGCTATGTCGTACTGCACCAAGTCCAAAAACCCATTCTCGTAAAGCGGGTCCTTGCTCCATTCCTTCCTCACTTCCGTGATATTCAGTACCCTCCTCTTCTCCGTCAACCTGTCGACGCTTCTTATCTTGTTTGTGGATATTATTATGTCTGTGGCCTTGAAACTAGTGACTGGAACGCCCAGATCATTAACAACCCTATCAAAGACACCGTAGGGGCTCTCGCTGTGTATAGTGCCCATTACCACATTTGACAATGCTCCAACCCTCATCGCTTCGTACAGCGCCCTCGCCTCCAGGCTCCTGACCTCTCCTATTATAAGCGCGCTATCACCCAGCCTAAGAGTAGTCCTTATACCCTCATCAGCTGACATCTCACCCTTTTCGCCGACTATTGCGCTCTGAACCTTAAAGGAAAGAACATCGTAGCCAAGATTTACGAAGGAGGAGATGGGCAGTTCTAGGGTATCCTCCACGGTTATTATCCTGTATTTCTTCATCAGCATCAGCATCAGTGCTGTAAGGAAGGAGGTCTTGCCTGAGCCTCTTGTGCCATTAATCAAGAAAGTCCTCGCGCCTTCCACCATAAACCACAAGAGTCCTGCTGCGAAGGGTGAAACCATCTTATTATCAACAAATAGAGGGAGCGTCCAAGGCTTACTTCTGTGTCTTCTAAGTGCTACGCTCAGCCCATAAGGAGACAAAGGTCTCTGGGCTATCGCCACTCTGGCGCTTATGTTTTCAGTGATAAGCTCTGTATCGAGTACGGGGTGCCCCTCGTCCAATGGTCTTCCGGAGATTAGCCTGAACCTCGATGCCCATGCCTCAACCTCCTTCGCGTTTGGGATTATGTTCGACCTGCATTCCCCATACTTTGAATGCTTTACGAAAAGTGTGGAATCACCTATCGGCGAGTTCAAGTATATATCCTCCACATTCTCATCCATCAATATGACCTCGGTTATGCCGAATCCGACCGTAAGTCTGACAAGGATGTTTGCAAGCCTAGACAACTGATCAAACGGGAGGTTGTACTTTAGTTTCGTGTTAAGCTCCTCGAGAAGATCCTTGCCGATATTGAAGAACACCTCCCTCATCCTCAGCGGGTTTACGAACTCATTTTCCTGTGGCTTGTAGTCTATGAAGGAAGCCCTGACCTGATCAAGCAGGTTATACTCATCAACATTGAGTGTAAGCTCTGGGGGCATGAGATGGTAGAGAAAGCTAGACACTCCAGGTATCTTGTATATCGTAACTTCAGAGTTGTCCGAATTGGGTATCTTATAGCTCTCCACTTCTATTGCGGATACTGGTGCTTCAGCCATTATTCTTGTGTACGTGAAATTCGGCCTGATTATCGGCTTTAATAACGCTTTATATGGCGCCCTGTCACCCACCTTGTACCCTAAGATGTAAGGAGTTGCTCTCTTGACTATGAGCAAAGAGGAAAGAACGTCAACCAGCCTTACAAACTTGTCTAGCACCGATTTTATGCCGTCCGATGGATTTCTGTCGACCTTAACCTTTATTTCTCTTATAGCCCTCGAACCGTATACGAAGGCACCTATTGGATCCCTCTTGAACCTTGAGTACAGGACGTAGTTGAACATCGAAACTTCTTGCGGAAAGTCCCTTTGTATTTCCAGCCCGAATGGGGCGACTATGTCCGTCTGAAATATGGCTTTGTACTTATCTGCTATGTCATCAAAAAACTCTACCTCATCCTTGACATAGATATAATTCCTGTCACTGACTATGACAAGAGAGGTAACCCCCCCGCTCTCGATTATCGCGTCTACAACCTTTTCGAATATGTCCTCATTGTCCTCTGGATTTGGGTATAGTATACTTAGTTTTATAGTTAGCGTTAAAACAATCTCGCCTTCCTCCCTTGAGATAGTGTAGTCTTTAGCTGTTTCTGCCATAGTAGATATATAGAATATCATACTCTTTTAATTTAAACACTTTGCAGAAGCAAGTACATAAGGCAAGAATAAGTTTAAAAACAAACAAATTATCATAAAACTGATATGGATAGCAACAAGATTGAAGAGGCGATAAAGAAGGCGAAAGAGACATCTAAGCAGAGAAAATTTAAACAGGCAATAGACCTGGTCATGGTGCTCAAGAAGAAATCGGAGAAGGAGAAGATAAACATGGATTTGCTCCTGCACTTACCCCACAAGGTTAAGGACGTAAAGACTTGTGCATTCGTAGGAGATGATATCTCGCCAGACCAGCTGAGCGGGTTCTCGAAGGTCATAAAATCAACTGAATTCAAGAACTTCGACAAGAAATCTATAAGGAAACTTGTGAGAGACTACGACTTCTTCTTCGCAGAGTCGTCCATAATGCCTCAGATGGCAGCCAAGTTCGGTAAGAATCTAACGAATATGAATAAGATGCCAAATCCAAAAACAAACACCATAATAAGCCCTGGAATGAACTTGCAGACCCTGTCAAAGTCGATGGAAAATGCAGCTAGGATCATGTCCAAGAAGAATCTAGCAGTGTCAGCGAAAGTGGGCGACGTTGAATCCGGAGACAAAGACATAATCGACAACGTAAACACCGTATACGAAGCCGTGAAATCTGCTCTGCCTGATGGAGAAAACAATATAAGTAAGGTGTACCTAAAAACCACGATGGGCAAACCAGTGAGATTATGAACAAGAAAAGATCAACCGGATCGATAAAGAAGGAGAAAAAAGTGAAGGATATACTTGAGGTTACGCACAAGTACAAGACACTCATCCTTGTAGAATTGAATGGATTCCCATCCTCAAACTTCGAGAAACTCAAGAAAGCACTGCGATCGAAGGCCAGTATCATATTCACCAACAAAATTGTTGTTTATAATGCGCTTAAGCAGATCAATGAGAACCTGTCCGAAAAGGCAAAAAAAGCCAAGATACCCGTCTTGATACTGTCCAATTTAGATCCCTTTGAATTGATGGAGGTATTCTTCGAGAATAGAGACTATAAAAAGGCAAAGACGGGGGAAACCGCAAAGGAGAACATATCTCTTCCAAGCGGGCCGACACCATTCCCACCCGGACCTATGCTTTCACAATTCTCATCCATAGGCGTCAAGACGAAGACTGAGGGTGGGAAGATATCCATAATTTCAGACACTGTTGTCGTGAAGAAAGGCGAGAAGATTAGCGAGAAAGTTGCTGCAATTTTGGCGAGTATGGACATAAAGCCTGACGAATTGATCCTTGACGTTGAGTCAGCATCCAGTGGCGGAGTCATATTTGACAGAAGCATCCTCTACACGAGAAAGGAAGACTACATAAGGAGAGTCTCCGAAATCTTTGCAGAGGCTCTTACGCTCTCGGTGAATAGAGAGATAATCAACAAATTTTCTATCGTACCGCTGATAAAAAAGATTTATATAGGAGTAAAATTTTTATCTGTAGATAGAGGAATTGTATCAAAATCCACTATAAATGATATTTTAGCGAGAGCGAGCCTCGAAAACGCTGCTTTGGCTAAATTGGTTCAAAAGTAAGGAGGAAATTAAGGATATGGAATATGTATACGCTGCAATGTTGTTGCACAGTCTTGGTAAGGAGATAAACGAGGACTCAATCAAGAAGGTTATAGCTTCTACTGGGGTCGAGCCTGATGAGGGCCAGATAAAGGCAGTCGTATCTGCATTAAAAGATGTGGATATAGACAAGATAATCAAAGAAGCGCAGTCTGCACCCGTTGCTGCACAGCCCGCGGCTAGCCAAGAGACACATAAAGAAGAGAAGAAGGAAGAGCCGCCAGCAGTCAAGCCAGAAGAAGCGGCAGCCGGACTAAGCAATCTCTTTGGATGAGAAGCCTGACACAGAATTGTATTTATTGATCGAAATACTGTAGAGTTAAATGATACTCGTAACAAACGACGACGGATATTCTGCTAAGGGAATAAGCGTACTTCATAAAGCCGCCATGAATGTATTTGGAGATGAGGTTGCTGTAGTGGCTCCAGAATCTCCTAGAAGTGCAAGTGGGATGAGCTTAACATTCCATAAGCCTTTGAGGCTTGAGAAGATATACAACATAGGTGAGGGTGTTTACAAGCTCTCCGGTACACCTGCTGATTGCGTATTTATAGCGTATACCCACCTTTTCAAAGACAAGATATCGATGGTTTTGTCTGGTATAAATGAGGGCATGAACGCAGGGATAGAAACAATATACTCCTCAGGCACTGTTTCTGCTGCGATGTACGGTGCGATACTGGGGATACCAAGCATAGCGTTCTCAAAGCACAAAACCAGCGGGAGAAATGAAGACGATAGCAGTGCACTGCTTAAAAAGACAGAAAAGATACTTGAAGTCATAAAAGCAGGAGGTTTCCCCAAGTATGCCCACCTGATAAATGTAAACTTTCCCGATACCGTGAGAGAGGACACTAAAGTAAAGGCTCTAATTCCACAGCATAAAGTATTCCTAAACCACGTGTATGTGAAGAAAGACCCACGAGGGAGGAAGTACTACTGGCTTTTTGGGGACATAATAACAGAAAAAAAGGCAGAAACTGACGTGTCGTCTCTACTTAAGGGGAACATAACAATAACACCGCTTCAGATTGCCAAGCCTAACAGGAAGGATTTAAATTCCATGAACAAATTGTTTAGGGAAGTATGATAAGCAAGCTCAGATTTATAGCGCTGGTGATTATCCTGGCCGTGATTATAATCATGCTAGTCTTTCTGCTTAAGATTTCCATCACACCTCCAGCAACGCACAGTCTTAATCAGTCAGAGATATCAATAATATATGAAAATTGTACTGCTTGCTCGAATAAGATACCTGCCTCTTTCTCGTATATATTATCGGAATTCGGATACTCACCTCATGTCTACAATGAGTCATTTGGTAATGCACAGGGTGACTCAGTAATCTCATCGGACCTCGTGACAACTTTACCATCTATTGTGGTGCCACCAAGTGTGTTCTCATCCAGCAATAGTCTTCTCAGTCTGATAAGTTCGCTGATATATTCCAATATACTTACATTCAACCAGAACAGTAACAGGCTGGTGCTAAACACACCTTTTGCTGCGGGACTTTTCGGTCCGCTGAATTTTTATAGTATCCTTCAGAATTCCACACAGACGTCTGTGCCTATAAACATTACTAAAGTGTACAACATACAAAACCAATCAAGTTTTAAATCAGAGTTGATAAACCCAGTGGATCCTATAATAATCCAGAATCAAAGCTCTATGAATTACTCTAAGATCTTCTACGTTTATGGCAGCTCACCGTTCAGTTCGCTTGAGAGCGTAATATTCAGGGACGCATTGGAGAACTTCGGAAATTTCTCAAATAATGTGACAGCCTACTCCGGAGAGGTAAGCGTAACATCGAATGAAAGCCTTGGTCCGCAGATAGGCTACCTTCTCCCGCAAAATGGCTACAAGAGCGGTTATTTTTCAATTTACTTTTATAATATATCCTCAATTAGTGATCCATACGTGAGGGACCTGATACTGGAATTTGACCAAAACGCAGTGTCATCAGGATCACCGTATGGGAACTTTGTGCCGTTCATTGATATAGGTGGTAAATATGTGATGGTATCTTCCCAACTGAAACCAACTATCTTCAACGGGATGGATCTGCAGCAGATTGAAGATAAGATAGCCTCAAATCAGACGATAGGGAGCGCTTTCAACGACAGCATCTATCTTTTAGATTCCATGCTCTGCTCCGTGTCCAAAAATTCAGCAAGCGTATGCTCAAATCCTGTTGTAATCAGATATGAGAGTAAAGTTCTGTCCTAATTAACCATTGCGGAAGCTAGATTTCGTATCTCAGCCTTGAAATCATTAGCTAAGATGATACCAGAAGCGACAAGCACCCCTTCCGCGCCCAACTCTACGCTCTTCTTCGCGTCTTCAGCTCTCTTTACGCCCGCACCAATCAGAGGGAGCGAGCTACTGTTTTTCTTTATCAAGTCAGAAAATTCTTTAACTATATCGGGATGAGCTGATGTGACAGAGATATTTCCGCCTATCAGCTCTGGCGGCTCATAAGCCACGGCAGTAGGTTCCATTGCAGCAACCTTTCTTGCTTCTTCAAGATTTTCAACACAGACGTAAGTTTCCAGCCCAGCAGCTTTGCATTTTTCTATTGCCTGCTGCAGCTTGTCGTAGGCTATTTCCCCGCCTTTAGAATAGGTATATCTCTTTTCAGAGTGATTTAAAAGTGTGCCTGCTACCCCGCTCTGTTTCAACTCAAACCACGTTATATGGGCTGTAAAGGCGCCCGGATCAACTTCATCTACGCCTTGAGCTATAGTTTTCACTAGGTCTTTCGTTTCTTTTAACATCGTGAATGGCGGCGCCACGATTACATCAACTCCCGTTTCCTTCGAGACCTCGGCTGCAGCATTCGCTATATCCACTCCTTTTGTAAATGCTTCTTTGTATGCTTTGTAGTTTATTAATAATACTCTTTTCATAGATAGCCCTCTCACTGTTCTTTGTATTCATCTAACAGGTAAGCACCCTTAATCACAAAGGTCTTATCCTTAATCACGTATATTTTTATTCTCTTCTTAAGTCCGCGCCGCTCCAGTTCCTGCAATGCGCTCTTTTTCATAAAGTCCCATGAATAAGGGAAGCTACCAACCATCACAACCCTCTTGGGATCAAACATGAAGATCAACGAAGAGAGGTATATTCCTAACTTTTCGCCAACGTCTTCAAACGCACTCAGTGCTTCCTGATTTCCCTTCCTTGCGAGGTTATGGAGCTCCTCTCCCCATCTGCCATACCTGCGTTTCATCGCTTTTCCACCTATTAGGTCTTCTATGTCATTCCCATAGCCGTCAAATACCTGCATGTGCCCTATTTCTCCAGCTATTCCCTGACCTTTATACACATGTCCATCAATTAGAAACGCACCACCTATACCTGTGCCCCACGCCATCACTAGAGCATTCCTTACCTTCTTCCCCCTCATAAACATTAAAGCTGCGCAGGCTGCGTCATTATCAATGTTTACCTCTTTGAAGTATTTTGATAGTATTTTTTTCAACTTTACACCTAGGATAGGAAGATTCCAGCTGAGTATGACCTTGCCGCTCTTATCTACTCTCACCGCCGCGGCGACGTTTAATATGTTGCTCTTTCCACTAAATTTCTTTATAGAGGGTATTAGTAGGTCGAAGAACTCCTTCTTCGTCTTCGGCGTTGCTGTGTAGACCTCATCAAGTATCCTTAACTTTCTATCTATCAGAGCGATACGCATGTTAGTGCCGCCGATATCAGCACACACCTTCAATCCTTCGTCCATAACTCACTTGAATATCTCTTTTATCTTCCTTATTTTATCTACGGGGGCATCGCTCTGCCATATATTTCTGCCCACTGCCATCCCGCTGAATCCTGCTTCAGCAGCCTTTATCAGCCTCCCTTCAAAGTTTTCTTCATCTAGTTTTTTCCCGCCAGCCAAGAAGACTTTCGTAGCCACCGCGCTTTTTACGATCCAATTCAAATCGGAGTCATCAGAAGGGTACTTCAACTTGACTATGTCCGCGCCAAGCTCGAAGGCTGCTCTCGCAGCGTAAGCAACTATTTCCGGTGTCTCATCATCCTTTATGCTTTGGCCCCTCGGGTATGACCATAGAACCACAGGCAACCCTATGTTATGAGCTTCTTCTTCTATCTTCCCAAATTCCCTTATCATATACTTTTCATATCTACTTCCAAAGTAGATCGTGTAACCAACAGCAGCTGCACCTAGCTTCACTGCCTCCTGCACTGACGTATTCTGCGTCGAAAAAGGCTCACCTTTGTAAAGGTCCGTCTTTCCATTCAATTTCAATATAAGAGGTA
>JADFAP010000039.1:0-3408 GCA_015121965.1 Candidatus Acidifodinimicrobium mancum | reverse complement strand
TTACCCTTTGTTATTATGGCCGCTGTCTTTACACGCTTAGCCAGCTCTAGCAGGTTTTTGGTGTCATTGTTCAGCCCTACAAATTTCCTCGCCTCGTCCTGATTCATGCTTATTATGTCTATATCGCAGAGAATATTTTCAGTTTTTTTTATACCTAAGCTCAAGAAACTCGAACCAGGGTTCATTGCAAACTTAGTACCCTTATCTTTATGTTTTTTTAATATCTTCTCTATCATACTTATGTCTTCCGCTGGTAATGGGCCAAGATATATCCATTTTGCGGAGAAATCATCCTTTATTTCATCATACTTCAGTGTCTTCTCGATACCCCTGTATACAAATATGACAGCCTTTCCGACGTTTGAGACTATGACTATAGAAAACGGCGTCTCACCTTCAGAACGCACAACAAGTTCATCACTTATCATTCTCTTCCTCAAGTCTTCAAGTATGAAGTCAGCATTTGAATCGCTCCCTACTTTTGATATAACTCCAACTTTCTTTCCTAAGTTTGAGAATGTTGCTGCTGCATTCGTGGCGCTTCCGCCGGTGAACTCGCTTACCTTATTTATCTCTACTTTCCTGTCTAATGGAACCTCGAGGAAGTGAGAGTTTATTCCCTGCTTAAGGTTAGCCTGCTTATTGAACAGAAAGATGTCCTTTGTGGCTGAACCTATCGTCACTACATCGAAACCATTCATAATAGAGCACCGCAATATGAATACTTAAGAATTCCTTATTATAATAATCTTAAAAGGCAGAGACAATTAAGCAAATTCAAAGAGTCTACGCTGGCTTCTGACCAGCTTGAGTAGCTTGCTTCTTTCATGTATATCCTTCAAGTAAAGCGTAGAGCTATTTGCTGCGCTTATAAGTTTCTGCAGCTCATCAAATGCGGTTAGATCCCCTCTTAATGCGGCTCTCGCACTCTCCCTTACTACCCACACACCTAGAGGGACAAAATACTCTGGTGTTATTTCTCTAATTGCTATAACCGTGAACTGCCTCTTCATCCTTTTCAGTTCCTCCAAAACTGCCAACCTTACTGCATAGTAGCCGCCGGCTGTATTACTAGCGTAGTTTCTCCTACCCTCGTATAGCTCATAGTCACCTTCGCCTATGAAAAGCTTCGAGCTGTTGTTCCAAACCTCTATAAGTTCGAAGGACCACTCTCCCTTCAAGAAGAGAAAGGTGAAATGATTTCCAAGTATGCCGCCAGATTTCATGGCGTACATATCTCCTTCCTCTAATTCCTTCACTTCTGATATCAACTCCTTGCCGATTGTGTCATCAACTGCGGTTATGCTCCACTTTGTTGGAACTATCTTTCTCTTCACTCCCATTGCTCCAAGGCTTAGAATATCACTTATCTTATGCTCTCCAACACCGGCAGAATACAAATCGACTATCCCCTCAGATGCTTTCAGATCCTTATCATAGTACACAGATTCTACTGGCTTTGCTATCTTTACATTGTCGCCGAAAGAGAACTTCTCCATATCAGCGCTTTTCCCGTATACCCCTACCTCCTTGGATTTAAAATAGTAATTGTAGATCCTTGAAAGCTCCATGCCAACCTTCACTTCGTCCTGCGACATTGATGCAAGCTGCATCCTGTAAAGTTTTTCCGTATGCGGCTCGTATACGCTGAACCTGCTCTTTGCATTAACAAGCTCTCTCCTGAGCGAGAAAATCCTGGATATGCTGTAGTTGTTCTCAATCCAGACATTTGGAGAATTGAGAACCTGGGAGTTGCTCTCCGCGGAAAACATTACACCGACTGAAACCTTTGGATAGTTATACTCCCCTACAAGAAATGAGGGGGGTGTGAATCCCTCCAAGCTCCCAACGTGTATTTTGTCAAACTTTAGGCTTGGAAGACTTTCCTTGATGTACTTATGCAGGGACTTAACTTTAAAGATGTCCATATCATCCCAAATAATGCTCTTTGAATCTGTTATCCTCCTCAGTCCTGCCCCTCTTTTCTACGGAGTATTTAGCCTTCTTTTCTTTCTTCTTGTTCGTCTGGATCTCCTTGATATTTATACCCAAATCCATGTAACTTGATAGAAGTTCTATCATCCTTGTTGATGCACTTGTATCCATGTACCCCGGTGAACCATTTGCTTCGACAAGGAGCATCGACGCATTCAATCCCTCTTTAGAAGCCATGCCGTATATTAAACCTGTCATACCAAATATCACGTTTACTCTCTCGCTCAACTTGTCAGCCACCTTCAGCTTCTCCAGCTTCTCTGCAGACTCCTTTGAGTTTGACATGTAGTATGAGCTTGTCTTCCTTCTCTCGCCCTTTATTCCTATGCCCCCTAATGTTACTACTTCCTTAACACCGCTTTCCTTCAAAGTTGCAATTATCTCCCTGGATAATTTGTAAGCACCTGGATCTGTATTTGGCTGGGAGTCGCCGTAGCATAAGACTACTTTCTCCTTGGTCTCCAACCTTATCAGCCTAACCGCTGGAAGCCTGAAGTCGTTCATGTCATTCAGAAGCACCGCGGGCAGGTCGTCGCTGTACAGCGATGCAAAAACCTTATGCTTCATATTTTTAAGGATATAGTTGGCTGCTAATACAGACACGCTCCCTATTCCAGGGAATGCAATTATAACTCTAGAACCCTGAAGATTGTTTTCCATAAATAGTATTTCTCAGCTGTTTTATTTATACATTTTATTACTTTAGCCCATATTTAAGGTGAATCTCTGCTTAATTCTCTTCTATATTTCTTAATCTGCTCATCGTTAGAATATCTAAGCGGAACCCTCAGGACCGTCTGACTTCCACACTTGCTGCACGTGTCCTTCAGCGTGTATGTCTTGCACTTCTCGCAGTATCTTATCCTGTTCATGATTTAATCTCTTTGTATTCAAAATCAAGCCCAAGCTCATCGCTCTTCTTCTCTAAGGCACTTAGTATTTTCTTGTTCTCCGAAAGCGTCTTCTTGGTACTGCCTGCATCAACCTCTAAGAGGTAATTCGGGGCCTTTATGTACTTAAAACTGCACCCCTTGTGCGCGGACCTCTGCTCCAGCAACAGCTTCTTTATGTCTTCCGCGCCGCTTTCGCTGTATGACCTTATAGTCAGCATTGTCTTTAGGATCAGCTTCTTTCTTGTGCTTTCTACGAACTTCAATATCGCATCCTTGAGGTCCTGCTTCAGCTTAAAATCATCCAATATACTAGTATTGCCTTCCAGTAATTCTGAATAAAAATCATATAATGTGCTGTATGTTTTCTTTATCTCATTTATTGTCGCTTGTGGAGATTTATCGTACTTCTCCACCAGTCGCTGGAGCCTGTTGTTGACCGACCATTCCTTCAAAGTTTGCCTCTTTTCATTATCTCCTACTCTCTTTATTGACAGCGAGATTGATTGCGGCGTTGACTCAA
>JADFAP010000040.1 GCA_015121965.1 Candidatus Acidifodinimicrobium mancum | reverse complement strand
AGCGAAAGGTTCTTCTTCCCAGTTATGTCTCCCTCTGAGAGGCCTAAAACCTCGAATATCTGCAGAACCGAGGGTATAACCTGCTGATTTATGTAGTATTCTGAGTCGTACTGCATGTTATTTTCCTTTGCTATATCAAAAAGTATCGACCTCTGAGATACTGTCTCCCCCTGTCTTCCCTTGGTTATTATGTACTTCACAGTGTCTCCAGCTGAGAACTTCACTCCACTGCTCAAAGCCGCAGAAACGTGTCTACCTGTCTGCGCATAACTGCTGGCATCCTTATGAAGCCGGGTCAGTATTGCCATCTTCTCTAATGGTACTTTTGAGGAGCGTATGTCATCTATGACGTTTTTCACGTAGTCTAGTGCGCCCTTTGTGTCATTTTCCACAAGGACCCTCCTAAGTACCTCGTATTGCGTCTCCTTTGCAATCAAAGCCCAGTCCCTCCTGACAGTCTGAAATCCCTTCACTATCAGATTACCATTCTGATCGCAGAGGGCATACTTCTTCTTTGCGCCTTTCTCCTTTCCCTTTGCGCTAACAAATAGCGCCCGCTTGTAGACGCCTTGAAGCTCAAGCTCCATCGGGTTTGGTAGGGTTGAATTTATTTCTGACAACAGCTTTTCCATCTGCTCCTTGGAGATGTTTGATAGGAAGGCCGAATCCGTGTCCGCGTATATGACTTTGAATCCCCCCCTCTCCGCACGCTCAATAACTCCGTTCACGTATTCCCTGCCTAAAGACAGAATGGAACCAGCACATTCAAAACAGTACCATCTTGCGTTGTAGTACCCCAAGTATCCAAAGAAGCCGTTCGCAATAAGCTTCAGCACTGAAACCCTAGCCTTAAGGCTGCTGTTATTCGGCTCATACTTGAGCTTTGTTTTGGCGTCTATCCTTGCATTCAGCACCGATGACAGTATCGAGGGTATCAATCCGAACACATTGCTCTTAGGCTTATAACTTACATTGCCTCCATCATGAATGATTGTTGATGGACAGATGTTATGGGATACGACTATGCTTGGATAAAGGCTCCTGAAATCCACTATTCCTATGTCTGAGTACATACCTGGGCTAGGCTGGTAGACGAACGCTCCAATGTTTATCCTCTTAAGCCTGTCTTGCACTTCAAATTCTGAAGGCTTGTTTGGGATAACCTCATTCTCCTTAACTGTCATCTTCATTATGTAGTGCTCTACTATTGCTCCGGTAGTCATCCTAGAAACGTCCTGAAGGAGCTGCCCGATTCCCTTGCTTATCTCCTCCAATAGATCATATAATCTCTCATATATCTTGAAAGTCAAAGATGAATCCTTTAGGCAGTACCTGCAGAATGCGCCTGCGGTGCTCCTGTCCTTCAAGATATTCTTTACCTTTGACCAGTCAAAGTCATCCTTCTTTTCCCCGAGCATCTCGGCTGCTACAGCGTCTAGCTTCAATGTATCTGTCTTCAGGTTGTAGACTGCGTATATGTTCCTTATGAAGTTGTAGATGTCAATGTGGATCTTCCCATTTATGTCCGAAAGTCTCCTGTTCGTACCCTTGACCTTTATGTTGAAGCCATTGAATTTAAGATCTATGCCCAACGCCCTAGCTCTGCTTTCTATGTATGGCATATCGAACTCATCAGAATTGTATCCAACAAGGATGTCGGGGTTATAATCTGATACTATCTCAGCAAATTTCCTAAGAAGCTCCTTCTCATCACCCACCTTGACTATGCCATCTACATCCGTGTCGAGCCAGGTAATGATCCTATTGAAGCCGTAGTTAAACAAAGATATAACGACTACGGGATCCTTTCTGTAGTCTGGCATTGGCTTGTCAGAGATCACCTCTATGTCGAATGCAAGAGACTTGAAAGGAGGATTTGCTTCGGCTACGCTCTTTATGCCCCGTATTCTATCCCCTTCGACCGAGAAATCTACCTTCGAAAATGAACTTATTCCTTTATCCAAGATATATCTCTTGTAGAAGGGGATATCTGCATCATACGTCTGCAAACCCATGCTTCTTATCTTTGGAACGTCCTCAGGAAGCTTTGTAAATACCTTGCAGACCTCTACCTCTTTTCTAAGTAATTTCTTATTCACCTTTTCTATCGACACGACAAAGGAACTACCTTTGAGCGCCTTCTCAACCACTTCCTTGCTGCCTAAGACATAGCAGTAAGGCGCAAAGGAGTCATCGTAAAGTATGCTCCTCTCGTTATTCTCATTTATGCCGAATATTCTGACCAACGGTCTTTCATCAACGACTACATAGTCTATGTCTACAGGGAAGACCTCCATTTAAAATGAAACGAATTATAAGGATATATATTATAGTTTAAAGAGGGGATTACACGTTAACTTGATGCCCAATGAAACTTTATAGCCTTAGGTAATGATTTGATATGAATATCCAAGAGTTTTTCTCTATTTGCTCGCGCCATTGATCATCTTTTCAAGCCCTTGTATATAACTTAGAGAACATACAGGAGCTGTGTTGTTTATAGTCTCACATATATCCGCTGTGAGTATATTGGCTCCGCCCAACACCGTCTGACCAAATGAACCCGAAGCAGGGTTCTCTATAGAGTTCAGTATGTCTTGGTGTGTTGAATACTGCGAGAACACAGTGCCGGTACTTGAATCTAATATCGTGCCCGCATTGTTTATAGATCCATCGAAGACAAACTGATTGTTGATGTCGAAGAATGGTACGCCTCCCAAGAAGAAATTAGTGATTCCAAAGCCGTCTGCAGTTACAGATGCGGGGTTAGACTCATTAAAGCCATATCCTGAGGGGATGTAAACATCATTATATGCAAATGGACTGATCTGCGCTATTCCAGTAGTATTTATGAGGAATGAACCGCCCATCTCATCGAATGGCTCGAAGTTGATGTAATTTGAGGTGTAGTATGCTCCACTAACGATAGGTGTTGGGTTAGCATCTCCATAAGGTGCTTGACCATTGCTAATCGCAGGCTGCACTGTGGCCTCATTGAATACTTTGCTTGAGAAATTAAACATCAAAGTAGGCACGTTCCAGTCATTCGTAGATGACCTGTCATAGAATAGTTGGCTGAAGTTTCCAAACCTGGAAAGAGCGACTGCAAGAATCCATCTCATCTGTGCACAAAATGGACACCCTTGGGCCCCAAAGTAAACTATCGTTGGCTTGCCATTCTGCTCCAGTGAAGTTTTTGAGAAGTTAGACGGCACTGCTATAGGGATTATATTGTAGTTTCCACTGCCGTTGCCATACTCTAATACTGAATACGCGGGAGAAGGTGAGTAGCCTTGGGCACCGTTGCATTTAGTGGCGTTTGCAATAAATTGTCCAGTGCTACTAGAGACACAACCATAAGGCTCAGTTATTATCTTTCCAGATAACTCTTGATTACCGACCTGCTGCAGCTGTGCACTTAAATCAGCTAATCCATTTATGAATGTTGATCCTAGAGACTGACCATCTGGCCCTAAGAAGAATTTACCTGAGGCACCCGCATTAATTGAAGGCTGCAGTGATGTAGCAGATGGGATTAAATTGATAACATGAAATACGAAGACAAGCAGTAGAAGCGCCACAATTATGACGGCAGCAAAGCCGAGATACATCAGAGTGTTCTTGTTTAACTTTATGTTCCTGCTCGCTAGGTGTTCTTCATGAGGTAAAGGAGCCCCTTGTGCCCCTCTCTTTAATCGTTCATTCTCTTCCCTGAGCCTCTGAAGCTCCTTCAGTCTTTCATTCTCTTTTCTAAGCCTTTCAATCTCATCGTTTTTTTCATCAACTGGCGGCTTAATCTCCCTTCGCTCTTCATCTGGCGTCTTATCTGGATCCATAAATTGTACTGATAATATGAAAATGTTCTGCTTTAAATACTTAAAATCAACGCGTATTAATTATATCTAATAACCGGTACTCAATCCAATGTTTCTAACTCAACTTAAAATAGACCTTAAAAGATAGCGGAGATAGGATTTGAACCTATGACCTCTGGGTTATGAGCCCAGCGAGCACTCCTGGCTGCTCTACTCCGCTTCAACAATCTAATAGAAAGCTTTACTTTAATATACTTTTATTCTTCTTAATTTCAGTCACTTTTGTACTTAACTGGAAGCTCATGCCTCTCATCTTTCTCATCGTAGAAGTATACCTTCCCTTCCTCTTCAGTTTGCGTCTTCAGATGGCTGCCGTCGCAGAAAGGCTTGTGGTTCGACAATCCACATGCGCACATATGGATTGACAGATTCTTAACCTTCTCGTCAGTTATTATATTCTTGAAAGCTTCTATGTCACCAAGCTTGACAACATATGGCTTCTTGGCGTCATGCCTAACTAATCTTGTCATATTTACCTCCTAAAATTTTGCGGTCTCGACAGTTGCTTTCCCCGCGTACTTGCCTTTATAAGGGTTCTCAACGGGAGATATGGTCTTCGCAAAAACAACGTGCAAAAACCTGTCACCAGCATGCAGCCTTATAGGGAACTCGGAACCTATCAATTCTATTGTGAGCTTGCCTGAGAAGCCTGCATCAACTATTGTCGGGGGTATTATTATCCCAACCCTTGCATATGATGACCTTAGGTTCACGAACCCCACTAAATTGTTCGAAATTGAAATGTCCTCCTCAGTCACGGTGAGGATCCTTTCATTCGGTTCTATCACAAATTCATTGGTTTCTTCCTTCTGAAACTCGCCTGTTTTTGATTTAGAATCGTAAATATCTCCCTTGAAGTTTCTCAGTCTTATGAAGTCTCTTCCAAGCCTCAAGTCAACGCCATTCTCCCTGATAGTGTCTTCGTGAAGTGGGTCAATCTTTATCTCTCCTTTATTTAAGGCTTCCTTTATATCCTTATCACCCAGTATCATGTCTTTCTTTGTTACCGATGATATAAAAATCTTTTTTTTTTCTTATGTTCTATAAACATGCACTCAGATTTACTTTTCTGTCAAAATTTCATCTTTATAAATAAGGACATCCAAAGTTTAAAGATGCAGATGATAATTGCTGAGAAGAGTACAGCAGCTGAGACAATAGCCAAAAACCTCAGCGAGTCAAGATTAACTTCTAAAGACTATGGATTAGTTAAAGTTTGGGCAACAAAGATAAATGGAGAGGACTCCGTTGTAATACCACTCAAAGGTCACATAAAGGGGGTAAAATACCCTAACAAGTACAAGAGCTGGAACTATGAGACATTAAAAGAGATGGTGGATGCTAAGCTGGAATATGCAGATGCCGCAATAGAGAACATAGATGTTCTAAAGGAGTATGCAAAGAAAGCCGACAAGGTCATAATAGCTACAGACTACGATACGGAAGGTGAATCTATCGGGTTTGAGGCTATAGATGTGGTTAAATCAGTAAACGGCAAGATAAAGGTGTACCGTGCTGTTTTCTCATCGCTTACAAAGTCTGAGCTTTCTGACGCCTTCTCTAATCTAAAATCACCTGACAAGAACCTTTCTGACAGTGCAGATGCAAGGAGGGAAGTAGACTTGATTCTTGGTGCGGTACTTACAAGGTTCATCTCACTATCTGCCAAAAGGCTAGGAAACTCCTATCTATCTGTAGGCAGAGTGCAAACTCCTACTCTAACCTTCATAGTCGACAGAGAACAGGAGAGGCGGGATTTTAAGCCGCAAAAATTCTGGAGCTTCACTGCAAAGCTAGAGCTTGACGGCGCAGAGCTCATTGCTGGATATAAGGACGAAAAAATCTTCGATGAAAAGGAAGCTGAGAAGATAAGAAAGATCAAGAACGCTAAACAGGCAAAGATTAGATCAATAAGCAAGAAAATGAGGACTGTTCTACCCCCCAAGCCTTTTGATACTACAACATTTCTTAGAAGTGCAGCTGCTATAGGCTTCTCGGTGCCAAACGCGATGAGAATTGTTCAAGGCCTATACATGAAGGGCTACGTATCTTACCCGCGTACGGATAATCAAAGTTATCCTCCCACGCTCAATTTGAAGGAGATATTGAATGAACTTAGCGGAGACAGAAGATACAAAGGATTTATAGATAAGATATTAAGCTCCGATCTGCACCCCACCTCAGGAAAAACTGCAAAAGACCACCCGCCTATACATCCTGTAAAGCTGCCAGACCAAAAACTGACTCCGCAGGACTTGAAGATATTCGATTTGATAAGCAGAAGATTTTTAGCCACACTGTCCGATCCGTCAAAGGAGGAATCAATACTCATAACATTAGATCTAGGTGGTAAGGAGTTTGAACTGCACGGTTCAAAGATAATCGAACCAGGTTGGAGATCAGTCTACATTTATTCAAAATACGAGGAAAACATACTGCCTCCTGAACTTAAAGAGGGGCAAATACTTAAAGTGAAGTCTATAGATGAGATAGAGGACCAGACTACACCCCCTTCTAGGTATTCACAGGGCGGAATGATAAAGTTAATGGAGGAATATAGGCTCGGCACAAAGTCAACAAGGCCAGATATACTGTCAAAGCTTATGCTGCGAAGATACATCTCAGCTAGCAAGGCACTCATCCCAAGCGAAGTGGCATTCGCTGTCACTCAAAGCCTTAAAAAGATATCTCCGGAGCTTACTGGGCCGAAGCTAACCGCTGATTTAGAGGAGGACATGAATAAGATCGCGGAGGCAAATAAAAAGAAAGAAGAAGTTGTAGATGAGGCAAGGAAAGACGTGCATGAGATTCTAAATGATCTAGAGAAGAAGAAAAAGGAAGTGGGCGAGCTGATGCACCAAGCCCTGCTAAAGCAATACGTATTCGGAAAATGTCCTCTCTGCGGGCATGACCTTAAGATGATAATCTCTAAGAGGACTCATAAAAGATTTGTCGGATGCTCTAACTATCCAAACTGTCACTTTGCGATGCCACTGCCTCAATCTGGTTATATCTTTATATCACCGCAAACTTGTCCTAAGTGTGGACTGCACGAGATCGAGTGGAGAGGAAAAGAAAGCAAGAGAACTTACATATTCTGCGTTAATCCCGCCTGCCATGAAAAAGATGAGAAGAAGAAAGTCAGCCCAGCGAAAGTCAAAGAAGCAAAGAATAAGTAATTATACTTCTATATTCACAATACTTTATGTGTTTAGTGCCCCGGTAGTCTAGAGGCCAAGGACACCGGCCTTTCGAGCCGGTGACCCGGGTTCAAATCCCGGTCGGGGCAATTTAGAGCGGTATAGGAGCTCTTTATTGTTTTATCCACGAGCTGCTTTCTCTGCGTCGCTAAATGATTTCAGGACGAATTCTGCTATCCCTTGGAAGTCGGGAGGATACTCCATAACTATTCCAAGTTCTTTGTTCCATTCAGATTTCAAATCATTTATTCTACTGACTAAAACAGAAAGATCAAATTTTTTTGAGTAATACTCGAGCTTCTTGTTTATTAAATCGAAATCTATTCTTGCTCCTTTATTCAATAGGGAGTATGTATCGTACAGGTCCCTTGGTCGTCTTCTTGTTAGAAGCGCCCTTGCTTTCTCCGCTAATATCTCATCTTTATCCATTACTACCACTAACTGCACCTCCAAGTCGCGGTATTTAGGTGTTAGCCGAATAAGCAGTGGCTTAAGTAATACCTTCTCCCTTTTGCTTATCTCTATGATTATTGTCTGCATCGATTGCGGCTTTTCAAAAAGAGGCCCTTCTATCTTCAAGTTGAACGATGCGGACACTTCGTTTTCAGTTTTTTTGAAAGAAGCGCCATACATCTTTGTAATAGCTTGCAATGCTTCTTCTACTCCTTTTATTTCATCCACAGAATCAGCGGTGAAATCTAGATCTTCAGAAAACCTGTCAAGCCCATAGCATTTTTGCAATGCAGTTCCGCCTTTGAAGACTAGTTTCCCCTTTGACCTCTTAAATATCTCCAAGAGAACTATATACTGTAAGTAGTCCTTCTCCAGCTGGTAACGATTAGGCCAGGTCTTATACTCCAAAAGTTCATTTTTAGTCAGCATACAATACCCTCCATTTTTTATCCTTTACGCGAGCGTTTGCGGATAAACGCACATACACCCTGGAGCGGTATGGAAGCAGATCATCCGAACTTATGTCATTTCTTGAAAGCATAAACCCTAAACGGTTTATCATCGCTCTATCATTCATTGCCCTAGCATACTCTTTAAGCTTGCCCATGTCCAACCTGTCCTCCATGTTGATAAAACTTTCTGATACATAGAAAAAATCAACATTGAAAGCCAGACAATCCACGATTGCCTTCTCTGGATCTGCAATGAAAACTCCGCCATCATTTCTATAACCGAAGAACCTACTGCGCTTTAACTTTATGAACCTTATGCTGAAGTCCTCTATTCTCAATGGCTTGTGCTGTCTCAACGCTATTATATCTATCGCTACGGGAATTTGCGTTATGCTTTTGTAGTATGCTAACGCGTATACAAGACTTATATAAGACGGATGAATCACATTCGATGCTATTTCAGCTGGATCTGTTCCTTCTACATAATACTTACCACGCTCTAGATGCTTTATTGAATCAATTTTGGACAGGAATAATGAAACGTAATTTGATGGTTTTCTGATTATTTTGACTGCGTCATTGAGGGTGAACACTTTTAAGTTATTATCATTGAGTACACGCATGAAGTCCTTTGCTTTCATAATATATATTTAGTATACTTATATTTATACTTTTAAATATATATAAATATAAGAAATTTACATATTAAAGACTCCCGATATTTGATATTGTATAATTTCAAACCCAGTCAAAATTTAAGCCCATGAAACTGATTCCTGTAGACGTCGAAACCAATACATTCTTATTCGAACAATATAATTAGCTAATTAGCTCACACTGCAGCATTTATATGAGAACTCTTTATCGTTAACTAAATTGTTAAGTATAAGATATTTATATAAATTGTAAATAAAGACCAAAGCTTGTTATCATTCCAAATGTTACAGTGTCTGTAGGCGGCGGTTTCTCTGATCATTTTTGAATATTCTCCAGCCAATATTAGACTGTTTATCATGTCTATTAATATCAACAGATAACATAAGATAGGATGGAAGAATTCAATTCAATGCCATTGAAAGAGGAACTCATCAGTTCACTTAGGAACGCTGGCTTAATTTCTCCAACGGATGTTCAGAAGGAGTCAATACCTATAATTTTAGAGGGGAAGGACGTAGCTGTGCGAGCCAAGACTGGCACCGGAAAAACAGGTGCATTTGTGATACCTATAATCCAGAGGATACTGGAGAATCCCGAGCCTTTGAGCACAATTATACTTGAACCGACAAGAGAGTTGTCTCTACAGGTGTTCGGAGTAATCAGATCCATAGGCAGACCATTAAGGATCTCCACTGCAATAGTTTACGGAGGGGTTGGAATAAACCCGCAGATAAATGCCATAAGAAGCGGTCCTAACATAATAGTCGGCACGCCTGGAAGGGTAATAGATCTAATGAAGAGAGGGGTGCTGAACCTGAATAAAATAAAATTCTTCGTACTTGATGAAGCTGACCTCATGTTTGATATGGGGTTCATAGATGATATAGAGTATATACTTAGCAAAACCCCTGAATCTAAACAGCTAATGCTTTTCTCTGCCACCCTGCCTAAGCCGATAATGTTGATAGCCGAGAAGCACATGAAGCAGGATAAGCAGATGATAATAGTCGGGAAAGAGGAGGAGATAACAGCCAGCGGAATAACGCACCTGTACGCTGTTGCCAGCGGACAGACAAAGATTGCAACGCTGCTTGCTTATATAGAGCATTACAAGCCTACTAAATGCATAATATTCACAAGAACTAAGTTTGGAGCTGAGAAGCTTTATAACATGCTCGAACACTACGGGCTTAATGTAATACATCTGCATGGTGGAATGACACAGTCTAGACGGGAAAGTTCACTTAATAAGTTTAGGGGCAGCGCACAGTTCATGATCTCCACCAATGTAGCCGCACGAGGGCTTGATATCAGCGATGTAAGCGATATTATAAATTTCGACGCGCCTGATGAGCCGCGAATCTATGTGCACAGGGTCGGAAGGACTGCCAGGATGTATAAGGAAGGCCGTGCTTTTACTATTTTTCTGACAAACCAGAGAGGGCTGATAAGTGACATAGAAAGGACTTCTAATATACGGCTGCAGCAGATAAATCTAGATATATCAAATATAGACCAGTCGAAATTTAAGACCTATGAAACTGATTTTTACAGCCGCTCAAAACCGCACAATTTTGATTCAAATCGGGAGAACAACAGATCTCACTTTGGTGGTCGCAGGAGATATGGCTACCAAAAATGGAATAGAAGAAACAACGGATGATTCAAAAGTTCTACATTAAACGAACTCAAATTAAGGAGGCTGTCTTAAAATCAGATTGACCTTTTGGCTTTCAAAGTCTTCTCCAGTAGTTTCAAATAGCTAGATGCTTTTTCTTCAATTTGATTCTTAAGCTCTTCACTCAACTTGAAGTCTGTAAGTTTAGACAGGGCTTTATTATCTTTATTATACACTAAACGCTTTGATGAAGAAGAGTAATGACGCTCTATGAGCTCAATTTCCAACTCCAAGTCATCTCCATTTATAAATGAAAGTATGGCCGCGCTTCCTGCGAGAGCGTTTTTGAAATCAAGTGATTTAGCGAGTGCATACCTAGTCGCTTCTGAATCTGGGAATCTAGAATCACTTAGATTATACATCGTTTTATAGGCCTCTTTTATGGAAGAAAAGTAAGCCGTCAATCTCGGGTTGTTCAGATAATCATCGCTATGGAAATGACCAATTTCATGATTTATAAGGAATTTAACGCTCTCCCTAAGTTCTTTCAAACTGTCAAGTTTTATAACATAGTAAAAGGCTTCACCCAGAGGTTTGCTTAGATATATATCTCCACGGCTTTTTGTGTAGATTTTCACAATTGGTATATCTATAGCGGATAAACTAAGATTATCCTCCATGCTTAAATTATCTTTAACAAATGAACCAAACTTTCTGCTATCACCAAGCAGCTCATCTAGGTCTTCCACTTTAACTTATCGAATCGACAGAGTATTTATACTTTGAAAATTAAAGTCAATCTAAATAATTTATAGTGGTTTTAACTGTCAGTGCAAACTATTGCAGAAGCTAATTTAAAAAATGACTATTTCAGATATTCATTGCAGAATTGATATTTTATTATAAATTCAACACGTACTTCCCAGAGGGCCGTAGTTTATGCCACAAGAACCTGCGGGAGTGCCGGTTATAGTCGTTACGACGGAATTGGAGGATGTAGAGATGACTGAGACGGAATTACTGTTATAATTAGTAACATAGGCATACTGACCATTGGGAGTGACGGCGACACCTCCGGGATTAAAACCGGCGGGGGTGGTTGCGACTACAGAATTGGAGGATGTGGAGATGACTGAGACTGAGTCGGAGTTACCGCCACTATTAGCAACATAGGCATACTGACCATTTGGAGTGATGGCGACACCATCAGGAACGGAACCGACTGGGATAGTTGCGACTACAGAATTGGAGGATGTGGAGATGACTGAGACGGAGTTACTGTTCGCATTAGTAACATAGGCATACTGACCATTGGGGGTGATGGCGACACCAACAGGAGCGAAACCGACGGGAATAGTTGCGACTACAGAATTGGAGGATGTGGAGATGACTGAGACTGAGGCACTGCCAGCATTAGCAACGTAGGCGTACAGGCCATTAGGAGTGATGGCGACACCACGAGGACTGGTACCGACGGGGATGGTTGCGACTACAGAATTGGAGGATGTGGAGATGACTGAGACTGAGGCACTGCCATAATTAGCAACGTAGGCGTACAGGCCATTAGGAGTGATAGCGATACCCCAAGGAGTGGTACCAACAGAAATGGTTGAGACAACGGAGTTGGAGGATGTGGAGATGACTGAGACGGTGGTACCACCAGTATTAGCAACGTAGGCGTACAGACCGTTTGGAGTGATGGCGATATCCTTAGGATTGGTACCGACAATAACGAATCCTGTTCCACCAGACACTTTGTTTAATGCTAATGTGTTATTGCTGTAGTAGATCATTGAAACATTGTTTACATCGGCATTTGAAAACCAAAGATTTCTCATTGGGATGAAATCAACCTCAAGGTTATATCCAGCCGAGATGGTATTTCCTGCGGCGTAGATTGGATAGTAAGTTTGTCCATTCACTGTCACAGGATATATCTGCCAGGCACTGTTAGATAATGAGACGAAGGTCATTGAAGACGCTGATGTGGTCTGGTTCATCCCTGCGTATACTACTGTCCATGGGACGTTTCCTGGAAGGTTATAGGCTGTGAAGGTGTTGTATGTTGGGGTTGTTGATGTACCTTTCGCTGTTCCTGATAATGAATAAGGACCTGGGATAGGCTGGCTTGGCTCCGTGTAGGTCACGGTGATCGTATCAGAGAATGAAGAACCTGAAGTTTTAGGACAGATGCCGAAGACAATGAACTCCTGTGTCTGACCTGGATTTAGGGTTGCTGATTCTGGCTGGGTTACTGATACTCCTGAAGAACTGGTTACGTTTATAGAGTTTATCGAAACCTGATAACCTAATGAATTTGATAACTTTACTATCATCTGACCGTTTGAAGCACAGGCTGCTGATGCTGGCTGGAAACCTGATAATCCTGTTATACCCGAGAAGGATAGGAAGGACGAGGGGGAGAATATACCCATACTGTATAAGACTACTGCTACTATGACTATGATTAGAATAGCCCAGCCGTAGGTCATCATGTACTCTAAGGCTGATTGTGAACGCTTGTTCTTTCCTATAAAGGTTAAGTGCTTATCTGTGTTTGAATGGACATTATTGAATGCTTTAAATGGCATATAATTGTATACTAAATTGATGTATATAAATGTTTTTTATTCTACTGTTTGAGAGTGTCGGTTGATGACTCCAAATATGGAAAAGAAAAAGATGTATTCACAGAGACTGGTGGAGATGGTATTAGCATCCGATCAGAATGAAATTTTTTTTGTAAAATCTAGAGATCAGACTTTTTACGTCTTCGCCGCGTCAGTTATCTTCTGCTTTATTGAATCAATAACATTCTGAACGTTCTGCTGTCCGCCTAACGAAGCTATCGCAGTGGTCGACAATCCAGCCAAGCCGCCCGCCATGCCGCCCAATCCCTGGAAGAACTGCATCGGAAGTACTATCTTTGAGGAGCTCGATTCACCCATCTGCTTCAATGCCTGAAGGTATAGGTACATTATAGACCTGTCATCCAGCGCCTTTCCTCCTTCCCCTATTGCTTCCATGACTATCTTCTGAGCATCGGCCTTGAATCTCTGCGCCTGAAGCAGGTTCGCCGATATCTCAGGCTGTATCATCGCCTGCACAACCTCTTGAGGAGGTGAAACAGTCCTTATCTGTACCATCGGCACGTCTATTCCCCACTGGTAGGTCGCATGCCTTATCGCATCTGCCATTATGTCATTCAGCTTGTCTATGCTGCCGAATACCTGTCTCATTGTCATCCCCGCCACTGTATTCCTAACTGTCGACTGGATCAATGTGTTAAGCCCTTGCCCGTAGTTGTCTATCTGCAAAGTAGCTTTCTCCGGATCCTTTATTTGGTAGTATATCGTCCCGCTTAAAGACAACCTTATATCATCGGCGGTGAATGCTTCATCAGATTGTACATCCATCATCTTCACCCTTACGTCTACTCTCTTGTACTCCTGCTCGAAGAAAGGTATAACGATAGCCCATCCAGGACCCGCCACCCTGTTGAACTTGCCAAGCCTGAAAATTATGCCCCTTTCGAACTGCGTATACTTCTTTACGAAACCAATGAAGAACAGTACGATTATCAGTATCACGAGTAGGATTAAGAAAAGATCATATGCAACTTGGAAGTAGATGCCAGCGAAGAACAGTATCACTATTGCGGCTATTACTGCAATGAATCCCCAGAACTCCCCAGGTCCCATAAGATAGATATGAATTCTGTGGAATTTAACTCTATCTCCTTAATAGTTATTTATACCTATATCCAAGTCTGTTAGTGTTTACTATGATCAAATTCATTGTCATCGCCTGCATGTTCTCTGCGTACCTGATGATTCCCCTCTTCCTGAATTCATCAGTCCCACCTATGAACCTATTGAAGGAGGGAAATACGAAGCCGTATTTGACGCTGTTTAATTTATAGCCCTTCGATGGTAAGGATAAATCGAAGAAGAGCCAGCAGTCCTCTCTGTATGCTACGCCGTTCGAGTCTCTGAAGAATATCAATGGATGCAGATGGCTGAATGCAAGAAGTTTTGAGGAGGAAACTGCTGACTTCGAGGGCATGCTGTGACCGTGAAGAAAGACTACCCCTTCTTCCATAAACTCGCGTTCAAGTCTTATGTTGTTAAATCTAGATGTAAATCTCTCTATACCGGCGTCGTGGTTTCCTTTCGTGATTATTACCTCATCGAAACCACTTGATATCTCCCTGAAGAACCTGAAAAGCATGCCTCTCTCGTACTCCTCTACAGGACCGTAATTTGACCTTATGTCGCCCAGAATTATCAGCTTCTTAGACTTTATTTTCAATATCTCTCCGATGATAATGTCAGTCATCCTGCCTATATTGTACCCCTGCTGATCCATCTCCCTTTCGAATCCGAGATGTATGTCACCTACAACACCATACTCTTCAAATGAGGCATACCTCTCTCCTTTGTGGAAAATGAACGGAATGTCACTTATATCCATAAGTTTATTTGATCACCCCTGAATAAATGTTTAAGATCGTAGGAAGATAAACCAATAAATACAGAATAAGCTAAAATAGTTAGTGGAAATAAAGCTGCTTGAAATACCAAATTCGGGGGAACTCTACACGAAGGCGCTTAGGCTGAAGAACCATGTTGGAGTTGATTACAGAACTGACAAGCATATATCCTTCATTGTGGAGGATGATAATAAGGTCCATAATGTGATGTATTTCTCTGAGAAGGGAGGGGATAAGCAGTGGCAGTGTGACTGCAAGTGGTATACCCTCCAAAACAAGCCATGCTCTCACATCTACGCCGTCTGCATGGCTATTAAAGAAGGAAAGCTCAAAATATAGGGATAAATACGATAAATTGTTAATTCATTCTATGCTCAGCGACTACACTGTGGCTATATACGTGCTTGGGGCTGCAGGTATAATACTCATAGGCTTCATAGGAAACACGCTTGCCAGGCGCACTAGGATCCCAGCCATAGTATGGCTGGTCACGTTCGGTATAATTTTAGGTCCTCTACTTGGTATCATAAACAGGAACGCACTTGTGAATATCTCTCCTTTAGCCTCTACAGTGGTACTTACGGTCGTCCTTTTCAACGTTGGGTTGAGGCTGGATATATACAAGTCGCTTCGACTAATGCCTTCCGCCTTGAGGTTGGCTATAATAAATTTCACATTCTCCGCGCTTGTCGTGTTCGTGGTGATGACACTGTTCGGCTACTCTCCTGCTTACTCGCTTCTCTTCGCATTTATACTCGGTGGCACAAGCGTGGCGATAATTCCAATAATCTCAGAGCAGATAAGGATGAAATCTTCCGCCAAAACCTTAGTCACATTGGAAGCTACACTTACAGATCCAATAGGTATAGTCCTTGCACTTGCAATGATAAGCATAATACTGCTCTCAAGCTACAGCATAGTAACTGCCGCCTCAGCTATAGCATCCCAATTCTCGATAGGTATTGTAATCGGCGCCGTGTTTGGGCTTATTTGGATCCCTGTGATGGGGATGATCCAACGTAAGAAGTACCAATTCTCCTACGTTGCTTCACTTTCGATTGTGTTCATAGTCTACCTGATAGCGCAGTATCTAGGAGGAAATGGACCGCTTTCAGCCCTTACTTTTGGGATAATGATAGCGAACGGGGAAATAATCTATAGAGCTCTCAGATACAGGCATCCACACTACTTCACGCTCGACAAGGAATCAAAATCTTTCAACAACCTTATAACGTTCATTGTAACCACCTTTTTCTTCGTATATTTAGGGGGCCTTATAACCTTCAGCAGCACCATCTACTTCGTCATCGGAACGATAATAGCGGTTGGGCTACTGCTTGTGCGCATCGGCGGGACGAAGCTGTCCCTGTATAGGAATAAACTGAAGAGACGGGACATGTTCGATATAAATGCGATGATTTCACGTGGTCTTGGGGCTGCGGTGCTTTCCACATTGCCATTAGAATACGGTCTTCTACACACGAATGCGTTCATAGATGTGACATTCAGCGTCATATTCATCACAATATTCATAAACGGTATACTACTTTACTACAATAGTAGAAGATGAATTCTTGCCTATAATTTAACTTCAACTTACAGGATATGTTGAAGCCAAACTCTCGGTATTTGGATTCGTTATTTCTATAGCACCGACTGAACTAGGAGAAAGTTCAAAGAAAGTGAAGGAAGAATCGACTATGGTATTGAGGATATTGTTGTTCGAATCTGTTAAGAGAAAATTGTTACCATTACATGTTATCGGGGCACAAATCAATGTACCTTTGGAGAAAGACGCGGATCCGCTCGTCCCTGCATCAAACCCTGAAAAAGCATTACAATTATAAGCTAATTGAGTCTGGGCAAAGATGTAGGATGGTTGCGAGGATGTTAATTCTGAAGGAGCAGATATGACTTTGAATGGACCTGCACCACTTTCTTCATTTACAGTCAAATTGATGTATCCACTCTCGCTATTCTCTACAGCGCTTTTACAATTCTGTGAGAAATTTATCGGTTCATTCACTGAAAAGGAACTAGAATTAGACTGCGTAAAGGAGACATCACCGCATACCTGACCACTGCTGTTTATGAATTGAATTTCCCCACCAGTTGCAGAAACATTCAGACTTCCACTTGTCGAAAATATGAAATACGAATTAACGAAATTACCGAAATTTACGGGATAACTAAAAGTTACCTGAATAGAATAAGGAGGAGCGGAAGGATATGTAGAAGAGAGGGTAAGGGTGAGAGATCTCTGTGAGGTGTAGGCTTGACCGAAGAGTTGTGTCTGGGAAGCGCCATACTTTGTAAGCTGAACGTAGCAGAGGTCGTAATTGTTTACCAGCGAATTCATCGTCGAATTGTAAGGGTATTCTGGGTTGAACCATGAAGGATTACTGTACAGCGTTGAATTGCAAGTTGGATCGTCATAGATTTGAATCACTTCAGATGCTGGATTTGAGAAGGTTATTGATGAGGACGACTGAAAAGAAGAACAGGCCGAGCTTGCCATTGACATAATCGCATCAAATGACTGTTGTGAGGTATTTGTTGAAATCAGGTGGCTTATTAAGGTGTACATGAATATCAAGATGAAAAACATCATAAGTATCATCCCGAACCACACCAGCACATCCATTTAGAATGGTAGTTTTTCCACGAATAATAACTTTGCTGTGCCTACCCTATGTACTCCACGCACGAGATCGATGGGGCACCTGACTGATAGTAGCACCTCTGCTCTATTATATTTCCAGGCGAGCCGTGAAGAGTAAGGAAAGGATTGTAATTGCAGCTCAACCCATTTACCTGGCAGAACAGACTGTTGACGCTTATGAAGATAGGTTGACCGTTTTCTGTATCAAGAGGGACGCAATCCAGATTAGTTATGTAAGCTGAAGGCACACCGTAGTCGTTGTAAGGCGAAACCGTCGCATTTAGGAATGCAATACAAGCCTGACCCAAATCCGCCTCCATAGTCGATAGATAATTCTGGCTGCTGCTGACTAGGGAGTTGTCTATGAATGTCATTGCTCCCTTGCTGCCGTTTACCTGAGCTATACTACTCAAAAAAGGTAGAGCTGGGGTTGAAGACACCATCCAGCTTGGTAGGTCATTTTCAGCAGAAGGGTTTACGTAATCCCAAGTACTAGCTTGAGGCGATCCGGAATATGAGAATTCGAATGGCTTGTATGTGCCTGAGCAAATGAAAAACTTACCGGAGAGAGAAGAGGGGTTATTCGGAGCAGTTAGGATGGCATTACGCGAAAGCTCATTAAGAAGCGTAACGCATCCACTACTGCCGTAGAACTGCACCATGAAGCTATCGCTCTTAAAAGAGGGTAGAAGATCCCCTGTCAGCACACTTATGTGTGTGGTTAGAGCACTTTGAGTAAGGCTAACGTAGGAATCGATTGATGAGATAGCCGCCGAAAGACCACTTGAACCGAATAAGTAGATATAAGCCACGATGACAACCACTATCGAGCCTATGATCATAGCGATTACAAACTCAAGAAAGAATGTAACTCCCTTCTTATCCATTTAGAAATTAAATCAGATGATATATTTATTGGTTCTTCGAGGCTTCAGTCCATTTGAAATTTCTAGGATCTCTATTCATTAGGTAGTAAGAGAAACACTTTCTCTTGTCGAAGTAGTAGACCGTTCCATCCACCTTCACGTACATGAATCCTGTTCCCTGCTTCACTTCTCTGCCACAAAAACTACATTTTGCCATACGCTCATCTTATCGGCAGAGCTTCCATCTCTGTCTCCCTAAGCATCAAAACATCACCTATGTTGATAGGGCCCCTGACATTCCTTCTTATTATCTTGTCCTTGTCGAAACCGCTCAATACCTTGCACCTTACCTGTGTTATCTCCCCAGATGCGCCAAGCCTTCCAACTATCTCGACTACCTCGGCTGGGGTAGACTCTCTGGTGTAGGCTTCCCTACTCGGCTTGCCCTGCTGCTTCTGAACGACCTTTGTCTCTTTTTCAGCCATAATTCAATTCACTACTTTGTTATCTTCTTTATCAGTTCCTGCAGAGAGTGCTCTTCCTCCCCTGCATCAGTCACAGCTATAGCTGATGCCCCTACAGTCATACCAACCACGTTTCCGAGCTGCTGCTTGCTTCCGACTGAAATGTACGGTACATTTTTGTCCTTCGAAAGAAGTGGTAAGTGCATTATTATTTCTTTAGGAGAAACGTCACTTGCAGATACAACTAATTTAGCCTGGCCTCTCTCCAAGCTCTTAGTGACTTCGTTCACTCCCTTCCTTATTACTCCTCCCTTTGTCCTTATCTTTTCAAGAGTGGAGTAAACCAGATTGTCCAATCCCTTTTCAGCTTCATCCATATTCGGCCTCCGTTAATATTTTAATTCAATATAGTGTTTGCACACGTATTTAAATATTAATTGATAGATAAATAGACTATGCAAAAGGCAAGGATAAAATTGACATCAACTGATACCAAACAGCTGAAGGCGGTATGCGATCAGATAGCTGATATATCCAGAAAACTTGGGACTTCTATAAAGGGGCCGATACCTATTCCAACGAAGAGGATAAAGGTCACTACAAGAAGGGCACCAAATGGTTCTGGCAGAGAAAGCTATGAAACTTGGGAGCTTAGGCTTCACAAGAGAGTTATAGATATGCAGGCTGACCCTAAGGCGCTGCATCTTATCATGAAAACACCCATCCCTAAAGAAGTGAACATAGAGATGGAGATAATGGGGCCTTAAGCCGCTCATTTTAGCGACTTCCACTAAACTTTTAAATCTAGGTTGCTATTAAATTGAGTGGAGACTTTCAAGGAAACTAGAGAGAGATTTATAATCGCCGCGTTAGTCCTTACACTGATACTCTTATTTACATCAATGATATTTGCCGTTGAGCAGAAGATGAGTATAGCTGACGCTTTCTTTTATATAATTTTTTCCCTGGAAACCTTTAATTACAGGGGTGATTATGGTATACTGTTGCTTTTCGTCTCTTTCTTCATTGGGGTATTCGCAGTGTACCTGTTTGAGACCCTGATTTACCTGGTGAGGGATGAATTTGGAGGTGTGGTTTATATGGCGCAGACGTTAAGGCTTAAGGATCATTATGTTGTATGCGGCGGTGGAAGGATAGGGCAGCACATAGCTAACCTACTGAGGGAAAAACACAAGAAAGTCATAATAGTCGAGAAGGATGAAAATGTGGCTATCGAACTGAAGAGTATGGGATTCAAGGTGCTCAAGGAGAACGCATTGGAGGAGAAGACCTTCAAGATGGTAAATACATCTAGAGCAAATGCAGTTTTTGCCTGCCTTGGACAGGATGTAGATAATTTCATCGTAATATTAAACGCAAAAGCAGCAAATAAGAATGTAATTGTAATATCGAGATGCAACTCTGTAAAAAACATAGGGAAATTCAAGAACTTAGGGGCTGATGAAGTCGTCCTACCAGAAATCGCAGGGGCGGACAGAATGGTCTACCTTGAGGAGCATTTTAAATCTAAATGAGAACGCTAGAATACCTTTCTCTGCTCATAGAGGAGTACTACATTGAGATATTTGTGCTTGAAAGCATAGTGGTTTGGCTGCTCTTTCCGGCTTTTTACTACATATTTTTGGTGATTGCCGCGATATCCTTGTCGATGATGATTTCCTTGATCTTTAGGATTCTTGTGAAGAGCCGCAGACCGGCGGAGGCAATGAGAAGAAAGTATCTAACGCATTCTAAACTTGGAAAAAGAAGCTTCCCCTCTGAACATGCAGCGGTATCTTTCAGTTTTGTAGGGTTGTTTCTAAGCAGCTACATACTTATCCCGCTGCTTCTTTTCGCGCTGTTCGTAAGCTATTCGAGGCTTTATATTAAGGCACATTACTTAAGGGACGTAGTAGCGGGTGCACTGATAGGGTTATTGAGTGGAGTATTGGTGTCGCATATAGGCTTTTTCCTGTCTTTATTGTGAACCACTGTGCTTACTCCCCGAGACTATCTTTTCTGCTGTGAGCTTTACAGCCTCTAAAGAATTGTAATTCAACTTCCAGCCTAGGCTTTTTATCTTGTCTGTCGCAAGCAGCATGACTGGCACGTCGCCTTTCCAGCCCCTGTCTTCGCTGCCAAACTCTAATACTGGCTGCAGCCCCATAGCCTTGCTGACGGCTTCAGCGATCTCTTTGACATCGATATAATCATCGGAACCCACGTTGAATACACCAACATCGTCTTTAGAATTAGAAGCGAGCACCATCGCCTCCACGCAGTCATCGACATATATGTATGATTTTTTCTGATTGCCATCGCCAAGTATCTTCAGTGTGTTTTTGTTTTCGCCCAGCTTCATTATGAAGTCATGTATAACACCGTGATCAGACCTTGGCCCCACCACGTTCGCAAGCCTGAAGATTGTCCCCTTTATACCAAATGAGGACGAATACGCTGATATTATCGCTTCAGAGGCCAACTTCGATGCGCCGTACAAAGAGATGGGCATCAACGGCGAGTAATTCTCTGGCGTGGGTATTGTTTTCGATTCTCCATAGACGACTGAAGAGGACGTGAAGTTTATCTTCTTTACGTTGTTCTTCCTCATTGCCTCCAATACATTGTAGGTTACGAGAATATTCTGGTCTATCATGTCTTTTGTATTGCTCAACCCAGACTTAACGTTCGGGTTCGCAG
>JADFAP010000026.1 GCA_015121965.1 Candidatus Acidifodinimicrobium mancum | reverse complement strand
GCGCCGATGTGGGCATTATAACGACTGGCGGGACTATCGGCTCTAAAGTTGATTACAAGACTGGTGGGGTTTCTCCAACTTTCACCGCAGAGGATGTAGTGAATCTCTCCCCTAACATAAGAGATTACGGCAGGATTTATGTAAAAAACCTAATGAACATCTTCTCTGAGAATATGACACCAAAGAATTGGATAGAGATAGCCAATGAAGCGATGAGAGAAATCGAAGGGGGGGTAAAGGGGATAGTCATAACGATGGGGACAGATACAATGCATTATACCGCTTCTGCGCTATCATTCATGCTTAATCCCTTATCTGTGCCCATAGTGATAACTGGTGCTCAAAGAAGTGGAGATAGGGGGTCTACGGATGGAAGCACGAACCTTCTAGCCTCTGTAATAACGGCTAAAAGATGGAACGGCGGAGAATCAGTTATATGCATGCATGCGAACATGGATGATGAATACAACTTCATTCTTAGGGGTAACAAGGCTAGGAAGATGCATACCGAAAGAAGGGATGCATTTAGGCCAATAAACATAAAGCCGCTTGGGAAGGTCTATCTTGATGGGAGAATAGAAAAAACAAATGAATTCAGAGAGAGATCTACTGAGACCAGGATAGATACTAAGTTAGACGAAAAGGTAGCTATTCTGATGAGTTATCCTTCCTTTGACGGGGAGATTATAGATTATTACATTAGCAGAGGGATTCATGGGTTAGTTATAGCAGCAACTGGATTTGGAAACCTACCCATCATAAATAAGGACCTAATAAAGTCACTTAAACATGCGAACGACAAGGGGATACCGATAGTTATAACCCCCCAAACCATTTACGGCCGCACGAACAGGTTTGTGTATCAAACTTCAAGGGAAATGTCAAAATTCCAGAATATAATATACGTGGACGATATGACAACTGAAGCGGCCTTTGCAAAGCTAATGTTCGTATTGGGGCACAAAAAGAAACTGCAAGATATATCTGAGATGATGAGAACATCTTTAGCGGGCGAATTATCACAAAGAAATGAGATAGATGAATTCCTGATATGACATTAAAATGCGGTTTCGAATGGCATGTGCAACTTGACACAAACAAGCTATTCTGCAGCTGTCCGAGCTTGCTTAGAGATGAAGGTAAAGAAGTAGAGATAAAAAGGAGCTTCAAGGCCACCATGGGGGAGGGGGGTGATATAGATGTTACAGCTAGATTTGAGGAGGGGAGAGGAAATAACGTGATATACGAAGCGCCTCTCGAATCCTCATGCCTTGTAGAATCTGACGAAGAGCCACCACATGAAATAAACAAAGAGGCGCTTAGAATTAGTCTAGAGATGTCGAATGCTCTTAGCTGTAAACAAGTATTCAATGAGATAATATTCATGCGCAAGGTAATAATAGATGGATCCAACACCTCTGGGTTTCAGAGAACTGCACTCATAGCAATGAATGGAAATTTCAAGGCTAAAGGTAAAAACATAGGGATAGCAACGATAAACCTGGAAGAAGATTCGGCCAGAAGAGTAGCTGATGAGGGGGGGACAACTAGATTTAAGCTAGATAGGCTTGGCATACCGCTGGTAGAGATAGCTACTGAATTGATAGACACTGATGAAAAGGAATTGAAGGAGATAGCTGAAGAGTTTGGAAGATTCACCAGACTTTTCAAGGTAAAAAGGGGTATAGGAACAATAAGGCAGGATGTAAACTTATCCATAGAAGGCGGCAGCAGAGTCGAGCTCAAGGGATTTCAGGATATAAGGCATATGGATAAGGTGATAGTGAATGAAGCTGAGAGGCAACAGGCTCTGTTGAAACTAATAAAGGATAAGGGATATCTCTCACAGTACCTTGAAAATACAGATTACAAGGAGCTAAACAACTACTTAGGCGACACAAAGTCTGAACTTATAAGGGGCGGAATAAAATCCAATAAAACCCTCTTAAGCATAAAATTCAGAAACTTCAAAGGGCTATTCGGGTACAGAATATGCGAAGATAAGAGATTCGGCAGTGAAATCAGCGACTACCTCAGAGCATTTTTTGGCGCCGGCATAATCCACTCAGATGAACTGCCCGCATATGGTATAACGCAGGCGGACATTGAAAAGATTAAAAAAGAAATGAAATTGGATGACGAAGACGCATTCTTGATAACCATAATAAAACCAGAAGAGAAAGAGAAAGTTATAAAAGCTATAATCAGCAGAATCCGTTCTTTGCTGACATCTGTCCCTATGGAAGTCAGAGCTGTTAACGAGGACGGAACATCAAACTTTTTAAGGCCGATTGGCGGCAAGGACAGGATGTATATAGAAACAGATCTTCCTATCATCGAAGTGCCGAGAGATATTCTTAATGAATCAGCTAAATTCAAGGGATTCGATGTTGAGTCGCTAAAATCAAAATATGGACTTAATGATGACACATTCAACTTGCTCATAAAGGCAAACAAATTGGAACTAGCGCTGAAACTAAACAGAGAGCTTAATCTGGATTTTAATACGATTACAAAGGTGATGGTAGCGGATTTGACATACATACACCGGAAACTATCTATAGATCTTGACGAAAAAGCTGCTATAGACGTACTTAGGAGTATATCAAAGGGCGCGATAACTAAGGAAGCATCTACATCTATATTAGAGAGGCTAGCAATAAATGAATTCAAAAGCGTAGATGAAGCCGTAGACAAATTAAACCTTAGAAAGCTCGATAAAAACGCACTTAAGAAGGCGATTCTAGCGATCATCAAGAGCGGAAAATTAAATGAAAACGAGATAATAATTAATTTAAAGCAGAAGCTCGGCCCTAGATTTGAATACAGCGAGGCCGCAAGAATAATTAAAATATTAAATGGAAACAAAAGAGATAACTAAACTGCTTAGCTCGCTAGCACCGCTTAAAGCTGCAAATTTCAGATTAGAGCAATACCAAACCGATCCAAAGGCTGCAACAGAATTCCTAAACTTCATAAAGGCGACGTATGACGTATCTGGAAAGCATGTGGCTGACTTTGGATGTGGCAATGGAATTCTTGGAATCGGGTTACTTCTACTTGGCGCAAAGAAAGTGGATTTCTATGATATAGATGAAAAAGCCGTGGAAACATGCATTTCAAATCTAAAGACAGTGGGTTTATACAGTGATTCGGTGTTCAAAAAGGATGTATTTGATATAAAAAATGTTAAATATGACCTGATAGTGTCGAATCCTCCCTTTGGGATACAGAGTAATTTTGATATTGATAGCTTCCTAAAGAGGGTATCAGCGCTTTCGGATAGCTCGTTTATAATTGCCAAAGACAATCAAGCTATAAGTGAACTGGCTAGAACGTACGGCTTCCGCTTTGGTAAGACAATCGAGATAAAAGTTGGTAATATTGCTAAATTCCACAGTAAGATATCCACCGAAATAAGAGCGCAGATAGTTTATAAATTAGGGAATAATAGTTAGTATATGGCTGTAAATATGAGGAACAAAGGCCAAAGTGCTGCAATATTCACACTTATAATTGCTATACTAGTCAGCACAGCCCTTGTTGTTCTACTCTACATGACAAACCCGGGCATATTCGGAAACTTAGCTTACCTACTGACTCTGATAAAGGCAGCCCCTGCAGTCTCTCCGTCACAAGCCATATTTACTGCCTATAATTGTATCAATACGCCATGTACGCCATTTGGCTCTTCTTACAGTTCAGATATGTGGACACTATACTACGGTGGCAGCACCCAAACTCAAGCCTTGAATTCCCAAATCAGCTTCACTGTGTATAACGGCACTTATACCTTAGCTGCACAGGCTATCTATTTAGGTAGGCAACTATTCCTATGCCCAGAAACTTCAAATAGCGGCGTTTATTACAACTATTCTGTGCCATCCGGAAACTCGTATAAGATTTATTTCTATCCTTGTCAGCTTGAAACAACCACCTTCACAGAAACTGGATTACCGAGCGGACAGGAGTGGAATATGACTTATGACGGGATGTTTGAATTGAGCACATCAAACAGTTTAATATTCAAGGTGCCGATAGCAAAGTACGCTTTCTCAATAAACAAATCAAACGGATATGAGCCAAATCCAGCGAGTGGGGCGCTTCAATCCGGGCAGACTCAATCTATCACCTTTACACCGACAATAGTATATGTTACTACTACTTTCTACTCAGGTTTGAGTCAATATGCTTCATACTACTCCGGTAATTGGACGCTCGTATATGATGGCGTGACGGGGACAAATACCAGCCTTGCAAAACCAATACACATATTGACGTCAAATGATCAGTCTCAATCTTATCCAGTAACCGCTTACATAAACAACTATGTATGCAATGCTAAAGCCTCTTCAGTCACTACAGGCTCTACATATACTTTCTCAAATTGGAATTGCAGAACTTTGTTCTCAGAATCTGGCTTGCCTGTAGATAAAAATTGGAATTTAACATACAATGGAGTGTTTAATGGCAGCACAAAATCCACGATACCGATAAATACTTCAGCGGGGTACTACAAGTTCAAATACTTTATACCTCAAAACATACCAACCAGCAACCAGCAACAAACAGTCAACGCTCCGCAGAATATAGAGTACTATGTACCAATAACGATAACAAATTCACAGGGCTCTGCAACACCTTCTACATTCCAACAGGAAGTTGTCGTAGACTCGGCTAACTACCAGAGCTACGAAGCTCCAAATCTTCAAAACGTTGA
>JADFAP010000021.1 GCA_015121965.1 Candidatus Acidifodinimicrobium mancum | reverse complement strand
TTAGACGATGAGGATTACTGGAACAGTCCGCTTGGCGCAGTGAAAGTAGACAAGGATATCGTCCATGAGCTAAGTGAATATGATAATTTTAGGGTTTCGAATGACCAGCATGCGAGAGAGCATTCCTTAGAGGTGCAAATTCCATTCCTTAAGTATTTCGTTAAAAATGATTTCTCAATAGTTCCAGTAATACTTGCAGACCAGTCAAAGGCGACTGTATCGATGATATTTGAAGTTTTGAAGAAATACATTGATGGTTCGGTCTTTATAATAAGCTCGGACTTTAATCACTATGAACCATCAAATATCACCTACAAAAAGGACATGGATCTCGTTGAAAAGATCGTTTCATTGGACATTGATGGGTTTTACAACGTCATAGAGAAGGAGAACATCACAGCCTGCGGGTATGGCGGGATAGCGATACTTATGCTCTTGACAAAATATCTATCTGGGAAGATAGAGATGATAAGGCACGATGATTCAAGTTCTGGCGGCACGAGCGGCAAATTCGTTGTTGGTTACGCGTCTCTGATATCCTTTAAGTAATCTTTATAAGTAAGTTCTATTCATCTGGATAAAATTATGGGAACTGCAAACGTTGAACTGTACCACACGATGCCAAACGGCAGTGTAAGGTGTGATGTCTGCCTTCGGCGCTGCGTCCTTAAAGAGAGTCAGATAGGGTTCTGCGGTATAAGGAAGAATGAAGGGGGGAAGATAAAGCTTCTAGCATATGGGAAGGTAGAAGCATTGCATATCGACCCCATAGAGAAGAAGCCCGTCCTGCACGCTTTTCCGAATAGTCGAATATTGTCTCTTTCGACAACTGGCTGCAATTTCGCATGTCAGTACTGTCAAAATTGGGATCTAAGTCAGAGGAGAAAAGTGTCTGGCAGAGATATGACACCGGAGGAGATCGTGAATTTAGCGGTTGAATACGGCTGCAAAGGTATAGCTTACACCTACAACGAGCCTACCATCTTTTTAGAATATGCGAGGGACATAGGTCTTCTGGCGAAGAAGAAGGGGCTTATAAATATCTTTGTCACGAATGGGTATGAAACACCAGAAGCTGTAGATGTTCTTGGAGATTTCTTGGACTTCGCTACAGTTGACTTCAAAGGAAATGGTAACAATGAGTTTTACAGAAAGTACATATCTGTTTCAAGCGCAGACCCCATATTTGAGACGATAAAGAACATGCTCGATAAAAAGATACATGTGGAGATTACAGACCTAGTCATACCTAAAATAGGTGATAGTTTAGATGATGCGAAGTCGATGGTATCTAGGATAAAGGACATAGCAGGGGAGGATATACCTATAAGTTTCTTAGCTTTTCATCCGGACTACAAGCTTTTGAGTCTTCCTGAAACACCTATGTCTACCCTAGAAAAACATTACAACGTGGCCAAGGATTTAGGCATGAAGTACGTGTATATCGGCAACGTGTTCGGTGACCAGAGGCAGAACACCATCTGCCCTAATTGTGGGAAAGTCGTAGTAAGACGCAATGCATTTGATACCACCGAGGTAAACTTAACAGAGGACAGCAGGTGCAAATACTGTGGATATAAAATCCCCATCATCCTAACATCTAAATCGAGTTAAGTTTTCTGCCCTTTATTATATTGGACATCGCAAAGAAGAAGTATCCAAATACAGCCGTGTATAATATGACCCCCAGCAGCCCATATTTTATATTGTTTTGACCGGCTGAGAAATAGTATAATATCAAGAGTATAAGGTTAGAAAGCAAGAATAATATGAAAATCTTTGGTGTAGTAGTCGACAGTTTTATCCTGGATATCGCTAGATTCGTGTCTTTGTAGAAGTGCTTTATGAATCTAACCATCGCCAGAAGCACAAATATGCCCACGAAAATCGCAGTTATCCCCTCAATTTCTAATAGCATAATCCACCCTTCGAACAAACCTCAAAAACACCTTTACCCATCTTAATATAACATACGATACCAGTATGTACGATATCAAGCCGAGTATCTGTGACGTAATCACAAACGAGAGTTCATTCAGCAATTCCCCTAGGAAAAATATTGAGAACACAACAAAAAATATGACCATCGCTATGAACAATATCTCCATGTCTCTTTTAGACTTCTTTAAATCTAGCGCCCATGCGAAGAACAGAACTTTATTCTCCTGTTTCTTTAGGATCACATAGACCAGAAAAAGAGAGAATGCAGTGACCAAGGCCACATTCAGCAGCTCAAATATTCCCCACCCCGCTTCAAATAAAAAGTATAGATTCATGCCTATTAGAATTAAGCTAGAAATAAAAGTCTTCTTATAAGATTAAATAATTTAAACACCTAAAGAATACAGATAGACATGTACAAAAAACGAAACTCATCAAGAAGAGCACACCGGGATGCGAACATAATAAAATTTTATGCTAGACTTAGCTTAATAAATGATTTCATGATAGGGTTGGAGTTTCTCATCGGTAGCATTCAATTTCTACCGGGAAATAATTATACTGTAGGCGTATATCTCTTCATAATAGCAAGCTTTCAGATACTTTTGATTCCAACCATCAGAATAGCCAGAGACATGAAACTAAAAGCTTAGTAACTAAATATAGAAGATTTTAATCGGGAACCGAAGGTATTTATAAGAGTTATTTTCATAATATTACTATTAATAAGTAGTGGAGGTAGATTATGGGAAAAACTATTGTTAGCGTGTATGGATATAGTGAGAATATAGTTCCAGGAAACAACCCTTGGGAGCAGGTTGTTTCTGATAGATTTGATGGCGCAATGGACCTCGCTAAATTCCTCAAAAAACATGGTATAGACGTAGACATGTACATCTCTGGAGGAACTGTTTCTAAGGAGACGGGCAGAATCGAAGCCGATGCGATGCATGATTTCCTGAAGAAGAGGTATAATAACTTAGAAGAGATAGTGGATGAAGTAATCTTAGACAAGGAATCCAAAAATACACAGGACAACGTCAATAAAATAAGCTCATATGCTAAGGAGGCTGGAGCCGATTCGGTCTTCGGAGTAAGCAGCAGAGACCATGTTGGCAGGATAATCACACAACAGGCATACCTGCAGAATAAACCGGATTTGACGATGGGAGTATTCTCATCTAATGGATCTTACAGCATTAATGGTTCTAATGGCATAACGCCAATGATACTGGAACCGCCATTTTTCGGTCAAGATGATCCTAAGGGATTATATGGCATGTACTCTAAATTGTTCAAACTGACTCCATATCAAAAGGTGGAGATAGGCCAAGAAATTGTTGGCAAAGTAGAAGGAAAGCAGTGACTCAACTTTATTATTGAGAGACACGAAGTCGAGAACTAGAATATTTATAAATAAGTAATCTATATACAGATAAATGCCAAGAAAAGTATACGCTAACTTGAATGAAATTCTGAAACCTGAACACACGGCTCTGGTAGTTTGGGATGTACAGAAGGTGCTGGTTAACAGCATCTACAATAAAGAAGAATTCTTGGCAAATATGAACAAACTTATCGGCAAAGCGAGAGAGAAGGGCATCCCCATATTCTTTACGAAGATAACTCCGCTCCCGGCAGCGTTCGAGTCTCCTTCTAGAAAATACTCTTCCAGTAAAATGAAATTCAGCATGTCGCAGTTGCCAAGCGATATGTTCGAACTTGCGATAAAGCCAGAAGAAAATGACATCATTATAAACAAAAACACTGCAAGCTTATTCATAGGCACAAACTTTGAGATGATGGCGAGAAATGCGGGGATAGAAACCATAGTGATGGGGGGAATTTCGACGGAGATCGGCGTAGAGTCTACTGCAAGAGATGCAGCGAATAGAGGATTCTACGTAGTTGTAGACTCTGATGCATCATCTTCCAGCGATAAGGAAGCGCATGAAAGGTCAATATTAAACATGAAGAAGCTTTTTGATGTCCTTAGCACGGAGGAGATACTGAACGCATTAGCATGATCTATATGGAAATGAAGGAATTCAACAAAACCGGCAATAAAATCTCTGTAATCGGAGTTGGCACATGGCAGTTGAGTGATGACAGAGAAGGAAACATAAATTCAATAAGATATGCAATTGACCAAAAAGTGAATTTTATAGACACCGCCGAGATATACAATACAGAGGATATAGTCGGAGAAGCGATAAAAGGCTATGATAGGGGGAGTCTCTTCATAGCAAGTAAGGTTTGGCCTGCGCACTTTAGGTATGATGACGTTATAAAAGCATGTGGGGGGAGTTTGTCAAGGATCGGCACAAAATACCTCGATTTATACCAACTGCACTGGCCAAACAAGGCGATCCATATAGAGGAGACTATGAAAGCCATGGAGAAGCTTGTAGACGACGGTAAGATCAAGAACATAGGCGTTAGCAACTTTTCCCTGGAGGATCTAAAAGAAGTCCAAGGCGCGATGAAAAAATATGAGATAGCTTCGAACCAGGTTGAGTACAACATAGTGACCAGGGACATAGAAGCCAGCGGCTTGTTCGACTACTGTAGGGAGAATCATATCGCGATAATAGCATACAGCCCTCTGTCACACGGGAAAATATTCGGAAACAAATCTCTGCTAAATGATCTGCAAAGAATCGGCAGCAGGTATAACGCTTCCCCAGCGCAGGTTGCATTGGCATGGTTGCTTGAAAGGGATAATACTTTCCCCATACCCAAGGCTAGCAATGCGGAGCATATGAAAGAGGACTTGAAAGCGATAGATATAAAGTTGAGTAAGGAAGATTTGGATTCTCTCTCAAAGCTTGACAGTAAATATCACATGGAGTCGATAGCCAAGCAGCACGTTGAAAGATCGGATAAAATAAATAGCTATGATTTCAAGAAAGAAAAGACAGAACAATAGAGTAATCATATCTTAACTAGATATCTAAAATAGATAAGCTTTTAAATACCGAGAATCTAAAATAGTAA
>JADFAP010000019.1 GCA_015121965.1 Candidatus Acidifodinimicrobium mancum | reverse complement strand
GCTGGGACAGACGGAATGTGTGTTAATGCGACCGGGTATTCTAGTTCTTGCACTCAGTCATACACAAATTTCTGCGATGTATCGAATAATTCTTGCTCCATGAATTACGATGCGATTACTGGCTCTCTCCTCCCACCACCAAGCTGTACTTTGAGTGAACCAGTCTTCAGCAACGCGACAACGAATGTCAGTTATTTCGATTACTTTCAGCCAGGTGTAGACATGTTCTTCAGTTACTGGAACAAGAGTGGCGGGAAGAACGCAGTGGCGATAAATCCGCTCAATAAATCAATCGATTTGCAGAATTCTACTTTGTATATGGTTTACCTTAATTCGATGACTAACACAAGATTTCCCCCTGTCGAAGTAAATTTACCTAGTGAGTGTGTCCATGAGACATTCATAAATAACTACCCAACGAGCTGTTATACTTACTGTGCTAGGGCTACAGCCATATACGGCTCATTGTTTGTAGGCACAGCCGCATACAATCCAGGTCCAATGGTCATAGGCGGTGCATTTACAGCTGGCGCTCTAACTGGTGTTGTGTTTCATTATGCTGGTCAGTATAACCTTATCACCCCGACTGTAGGACAGGCTATCTTGGAGGAAGGTGGAGCTCTATATACCTTAAGTGGTCTGCCAAGCTGTTTGTCATGTATTTATCAGACTTTTGCCGGCCCAGTCGATACTATATTTCATGGGGATAATCTTCTTGGGAGGAATATACTTTACGTATGCGCAGTAAGTTAATCAACAATAAGAGGGGCGCAACCATCGTCGAAATGATAATGGTGTTGACGATTCTAGTAATATTTGCGCTCGTGGCTGTCATAATAATGAGAAGTGGCTTCCTGTCATCTCTGTTGACTAGCAGCAAGTTGAATTTTGGTAACTCAACAGTCCAATGCTCCATAACTACAAAAGAGATATCATCTTCCTCCAGCTCATGTACATACGAACTAACAGCTTCTCAAGGTACGTCTGGAGTGATTTATTATCTGTTTGGTCAAGGGCAGGAGCAATGCTCTTACTTAGCTGGTAGCACTAACTGCGTAAAGGAGGTTACAATCTCCAATTACGCACTATTTAAATGCAACACGTCAGGCGACTCTTCAAGTGGCACGCAAGTGACAAGTCCGGGTGGGGAATATACTGTGAATGTGACCTGCGGCGGCTGATTTCAACAAATAAATAAACATAACGTCTGATATATGTAGTTATGAAAGATAAGAAAGGCCAGGTACCTGTAACGGAGGTTATAGCTGTTATAATAGCCGTAGTAGCTGCGGTTACAATCATTATTCTGCTGGTTTACTTCGGTCATTCATCGTCTACATTAATGTCTGACTTTTGGAATGCGATATCTTTCAGCTGGTTGTTTGGACATGTATAGGAAAGGAACAGTAGAGGGGGCGGTATTATTGTATATAATTATAATAGTCGTAATGGCAGTCATAATTATCTTCTTTCTGCAGGTATTCACTCCCTACAAGATAACGAACCTGGTGAATGTATTTATAAATTCAAGCTCTGGGATAAACTATGATCGCTTCATCTAAAAAGGGCGTTGCAGGGTATATAATGATGATAATAATCGTAGTCGCAATAATGCTTATAGTTTTAATAGTTTATCTGACTGTTTTTTCCCCAGGTCTATGGAAAAGCCTGCTGCCAGGAGTGCCCACTCTGCCTTATCTGTGATGCTATGCTGAACAACAATAAAGCTGTGATAGAAGCGACGTTCATTTACATAATCGCCCTTGTGCTGGGGATAATAGTGATAATCGCGTATATCCTATTCGTAGGCCCAAGCAACTTTCTTGCTCACATATACTCTTTCTTCTCTACTGAGATTGGCGCTCTGTTTGGAGGATTGAAGTCATTCTGATTGCCTTTCTTCTAATTGACATAAACTTTTAAAGTGGTATGTCAATAGTAATGTTATGATCACTTACAGCGAGTTTATAAGGATATTGAGGGATGAATCAAATAGCCGTTCTTTAACAAGTTTAACAGACAGCAAGGTAGCTGACATGATAGAGTACATGTCATTGACCAAGCGCTCATTGCAGGAAGCAAAGAGAGCGGGAGACGAAGAGAGGGTATCCGACGTATCAAAGCAGATAGAGAACGTGCTGAGCACTATCAATAAGATAATTGATATAAGGCTGAAGAAGATATACCAGCTATCACTACTTAAGAACATAGATCAAAGCACAAAAGATATGCTAAGTTCAAAAGAGACGGTGATTCTGGACAAATTGGCGTCAATGCTTTCTGAGTACAAACGCTCATTCTTAAACCAGATAAAAGACGCAGAGCCAGCAAGGGAAGAGCCGAAGGTGGTGGAGAGCGAAAAGAATGACAGCAATAAGGTCGTGATAAAAGTAATGTCAGATATTCCACAGTTTATATGGAAGAACAACAAAACCTACGGCCCATTTGCTTTTCCAAATGTCGTAGAGGTGGAAAAGGAAGTTGCAGACATACTCATAAAGAGTGGAAAAGCGGTATTGGCTTAGTCAGCAACAAACATGCTATGAAAGCTTTTTATATATAATACTACATAATATCTATTATGAATGCAAACAAAGGCTCGTCCGGTGGGGCTGTTGTGGCGGTCTTCCTGATATTAGTGCTTATAGTAGTGTTCTTGTATTTCTCTGGTTATCTACATCTTCCAACAAGCGCTCCTTCTAATAAGGTTACAGGTGTAGTTTCAGCTTACTCCTTCTCCTCTTCAGTTATTCCATCTTCAACTTTGAACCAGGGGCAGTCTGGACAGGTAATAGTAACTTATGGGAATTCATTTGCTGAGCCCATACAAACTAATGTTTCTTTCAGTGTTAATCAACCGGCGTTTCTCGCAGAGACCCCGCCTTACCAGTTTTTCACAATGCCGGCTTCTATGGCGACTACAGCTAGTATAACCTTCAGCTTGACCTGCAGCAATAAGCTAACAAGTCCGGTTAACTCTACTTCCGTGTTTACCGTGGCATCAAGCGGTTTGACCCAGAATGTGAATACTTCAATAATAGTCTATCCATATACAACCCCGTCGACTTCGATCCCAAGCTCAGTTTACTCCTCACCAGCTGGTTTTCTTTCCGTTACAGCATCGCCTTTGAACCTTGAAACAAATGATCTGTCGGCAAACAAACAAACTTCCAATTCGACCATGGACATCATGATAACTCCTGCCATATACTCAGGCAATGTTTACACACAGCTTCTACCTTCGGGGGCTAATGGTGTAATCTCCTCAATAAGTGTGACAATCGACAATGCAAGTGGGGCGATAGCAAGTGCTTTCCTGTACTACTCTGGGCAGGCTTATTACCCGGCGGTTTCAGGTAATATATTAACTATAACCGTACCAGATGTTCAGCTTGCCTTGATATCTTCAGGTTTATCTTTAACGGTTTCTGCTTTTAACTCTGTTACCCACGCAAGTCAGAATCTCGTTGGGATCACTATAAAGTATAATTACCTCTATTCGCTCTCTGGTCCAACTATAACCTGTAATACTTAGGCAAATAAGTAACGATTTAAGTCGTCAGTCCTAAAGGTTAAATAAATGAGTTTTCTTAGTAATTGTATGAGAATAAATAATAAATCTCAAGCCGCCTTCGGCGTTTTGGTAGTACTTCTGATAATCGTTGGTGGTTTTGCGCTTGTATACTTCTACAAGCCGTCTCTATTAAGCAGTTTAGGAATAGGGCAGCCTACAAATATAAGCAAGATAGTATACTACGATCCAATTACGTTTTCAGCGGCTCTCCAAAACCCTTCCTTGCCAATTTATCCTAACTCTCAGTTCAATGTAATAATAACCCTAGTGAATCATGCTAGCCAACCAATTACCATAAGTGTATCGCCTGCGGGGTGCCCCTTTGTGACTTCGTCAGAGAATCGGGTCGTAACACTTGGTAGTGGCGAGGTGACAAGCTTCTCTGATAGTTTCTCCGCTTCGAAAGCACAGGAGTGCACTATGCTTTTCACAGCATGCTTTGACTATACATCAAGTTATCAATACTTCTTCTCGTTCGAGAATGAGAATTACAACGGCGTAGTTCCGGTTGTTTCATCAATAGAGCCACCCTCTCCATTTAATATTTCTATATCAAATATAGAACAAGTAATACCTACACCACCTACCCCTAACAATGAAACATACAATTTAATCTTAAATCCAGCGACAACAGCTGGATATATTAATAATGGTGCACTTAAATGGCTCAGCCTTTCTTCTACCTCTGAAGTATACATTGCCTCTCAACCCGCTCTCAATCCGCAACATACAATAATAAATATAACCGGTAATTCAGCAAGCCTAGATTTACTCAGCAATGGAGCACTTCAGTTGCCTTTCATCTTGACAGGCCAGCCGGTAGTTGGCAAGGACTACTCAAGTCTGCAGAACATAACAGTAACTGCTGGATACACTTATTGCATGCAGTCTAGCTATATCCCTATATCTATACAGTGAGAGGATTTGGATCACTGAAGTAGAACCCCCATATTCTCCTCTTCTATTATGCTGATTTCTCCAGGTATTATAAGGGATATTGGCGGTTCAAGTGTTTTTTCAAGCCTTGTAAATAAACTTATAATCTCCTCCTCGCTCCCGACCTTAGATAGGATTATAATCTTGTCTTTTTCTATGAAGTCATTCCCCAACTCTTCTAGAAGCTCTACAGCTTCTCTTTCACTTACAAAGGTATCCTTGCTTTTGGCTTCAAGTAAAACAAGGGAATGCAGCCCATTAAGCTTGTTTTTCTTTATTACATTCATGAAGCTTGTTATGTGAAGCTTTTTTGAATCCAAAGGGATGCTTGTAACCGCTCCAAACTTGTACAATGATAGTCCTGTCGCACCAATTGCGGAGAATATACTAGATGCATGAATGATCTTATATCTAATCCCCTCTTTTTTTGCCTCGGAAAGCAGTGAGATATGAGTTGTCGCAGCTAGAGGGTCGCCTGGTATCAGGAGTGCGATGTCTTTGGTTTTCCCGATCTTTATCGGTTCCTCACTCTCGAAGAACTGTCTGTCTTTTATTGTGACTTTTTTGTCTATCTTCTCTTCAAGTTCATGTAGAAAAGATATATCATTCAGGTTTGTATACCTCTCTAAGAATACCTCATCGCAGCTCCTGAGCGGATCAAGCGCCCTAATTGGCAGATCACTTAAATAATATAAACCAGTTCCTATTAGATATATCATATGATATATTCCCCATTGCTAATAGTAATCTATGGTTTTATTATATTTATCCTATCACTAGCCTCCGTCTTTGACATAAAGAGCAGGGAGGTTCCTGACTTCATAAGCTATGTCTTCCTTGTCGGAGCGATTCTTCTTATTCTCATCCTCGCGATCTATGAAGATTCTTTGCAGGTGTTGGAATTTATTCCATTATCCTTTGCGTTGCTATTTGGTTTTGCTTATCTGATGTATAGGTTAGGGCAATGGGGCGGGGGGGACGCCAAATTGATGCTCGGCTTTTCCTTTCTGTTTACGAACATAAGCCTTAACTCCAGCCTGTCCTTTGTGAACCTATTCATAAACATGCTCCTATTTGGCGGATTCTATGGTTTGTTTGCGATACTTGCATTAGGCGTGATAAAACACAAGGAAATGAAGAAGCGTATGAAAATATATGACTATGTCCTGTTAGTCGCAGGAGCGACAGCAATAATTCTGGTTTACTTTCTTATAGTTTACCCATTAAACATCCTTATTTCGCTGATGGTGCTTCTGCTGGTAGTGATAAGGTATATCTATATCGTCTCGATGGAGTTGATGTACAGAGACATCAGCGTCAGCAAGCTTACAGAAGGCGACTGGTTGGCAGACGATGTGATAAAGGATGGAAAGATAGTGATAAGGAGGACGAACATAGGTCTGACTGCGGAGGATATAAACAAACTGAAGTCAGAGGAAGTTAAGCAGGTTAGGGTAAAAATTGGTCTGCCGTTCATCCCAGGGATACTCTTAGGCGCGATAGTAACTATTTTCTTTCTGAATCCAGTCCTTAGTTTATTCGCTCTCTAGATCTCGTCGAATATATCATCTCTTTCGATATCGTAATCTTCGTCAGGATCTTCTCCTAATTCGTCAACTATGAGCATCTTTCCCTTCCTTTTCATACTACCTACATAATATCTACTATTATGTAATAATACTCTACTTATATAAATATATTCCTTAATGTTCTTTGAAGTATAATGAGTAGAAAAAAGTAGATAGGTTTATAAACCAGTTTATTCTTAGTATATCTTTGTCCAAAGATGCGCTTCTTTATATAGATTATAAAGGAGTAAGAGGTAGAGATGCTGCTATTGTAGCAGTATTGATGTTGACCGTGTAATTGCGATTTCCAAGCTATTAGATGGATGACTAGGTTTGAGTACCGAAGAAGGACGCAGCAAGTTGCGATAATCGGAGGGTAGGCGCAGACGGCCGTTGATCTTCCGGTTTCTGAATGCGTGATGCATGTGCGTATGCACATATCTGTGTGTAAAAGCATAGAGGGATACGCAGGGAATTAAAACATTTTAGTACCTGCAGGAAAAGAAATCAATAGAGATTCCCCTAGTAATGGCGAACGAAAAGGGAACAGAACGATCCGAATCCGCAGCAATGCGGAGATGTGGTGCGGGTCTTGGTCATTTTGGATCTGCCGAAATCAACTGGAATGTTGGGCCATAGAGAGTGACAGCCTCGTAGGCTTTGAAGGAATGACCATCCGCGTTGAGTAGCAGAGGTCGAAACTCTTCTGTGAAGGTGGGTGTCAAAAACATCCAATTCTAAATATAACTCAAAACCGATAGCGAACAGTAGCGTGAGCGAAGGTTGAAAAGCACTCCTGACGAGAGGGTGAAAAGAGCCTGAAATCTAATAGTTATAGTTGTTGCGGCGCGTCGTGAACCTACGAAAAAGTAAGTAGGCTCAAGTGTTGCAACATCCTTTTAGCATAAAGGGGCAGGGAGTTTGCGTGTATGGCGAGGCTAACCTTAAAGGGATGCCAAAGCGAAAGCGAACATGGTTTTCCATGTCGGTAGGAAACTGCCGCAAGTCATATGCGCAAGACCCGAAGCTGCACGATCTATGCGTGTGCAGGGCGAAGTGGGAATTACTTCTCATGGAGGCCCGAACAGGTGGGGAACTAACTCCTCTGTTGATGCACGTATAGGAGCGAAAAACTAATCGTGCGCAGCGATAGCTGGTTCCCCTCGAAATATCCCATAGGATAGCTTATACCTATGTATGCAGACGGTAAAGCAACCGAAGATACAGATAGGAACCGAAAGGTTTCACTGTATTATCAAACTCAGAATGTTTGCATATGAAGGGTATTTGTTGGGCGTATGGCGTAAAGTTGTACACCGAGAAGGAAAAAACCTAGACATGGGTTAAGGCCCTTAAGTATCTACTAAGTGCATTAAAAAGGAGTTGCATCTAAAACAGCTGGGAGGTGGGCTCAGAAGCGGCCATCCTTTAAAAAGTGTGTTATAACTTACCAGCCTAGATGTAATGACTTTAAAATGGACGGGGCTAAGTAGATCGCCGATACCCATGACCTCGAAAGAGGTGGTAGAGGGGCGAGCTGATAGGCTAGAAAGTTTTCCGTGAGGGAAACCGGACCTTTCAGTTTTGAGAATCCTGCTGGAAGTAGCAAATTGATGGGTGAGAATCCCATCTGCCGCAAGTGTAAGGTTTCCTTGTTTAAGATTATCTAACAAGGGTTAGTCGGTCCTAAGTTCAGCTTCGAAAGGAGCTGGGCAAAAGGGAAAGGGGTTAATATTCCTCCACTAAAGTGGATCTATCCGTCGTTACGGGTAAGGGTACGCGGGGTAGCCCAGTCAGGCTATGTGCGTATGTGAGGTGATGGAGAAACATAATGTTGAGAAGTCACTGAAATGTATGTGCCGCAGCGATGCGCTCGCAGACCCCATGCTCCAATGAAAATACGGCGGTTACTGTCCATTTTAACCGTACCGAATACCGACACAGGTGCACTGGCTCAGAAGGCTAAGGCAAGGGAATTAAACCGAGCAAGGGAAATCGGCAAATTAGTCTCGTAAGTTAGCGAGAAGAGATCCCTGATCCGGTCAAAAGCTGGATCAGGGCGCAGTGACTAGGGGAGCCCAACTGTTTACTAAATGCATAGCTGACTGCTAGAGAGCAATCTTTTGTACAGTCGGCGACATCTGCCCAGCATAGGTATCCGAAAACTTGTTTCAACGGGTATAAGGACCTATTAGCGGCGGAGGTAACTGTGACCTTCTTAAGCAAGCATCACCTTGCCAATTGATTGTTGGCTTGCGAACGATGTAATGAGGTTCCCACTGTCCCTGCTTGGAATCCCGCGAAACTATTATTCTGGTGCAAAGACCAGAGACCCTCACTGGGTCAAAAAGACCCCAGGAACTTTACTGCAGTCTCTTATTGTGGTATTAAAACGATAGACATAGCGTAGGTAGGAGACGTTATGCCTGCCATTTCGGTGGCAGGATAGTCGAAAGTGTAACACTACCTCTATTGTTTTATATCGCTTACCGTATGGAACAGTAGGAGATGGGCAGCTTTGCTGGGGTGGCAATCCCACGAAAAGATAACATGGGAGCCCAAAGGTCATCTTAGGTGGTATAGGAATCCACCGTCAAGTGCAACGGCAAAAGATGGCTTGACTGTGCACTGCATAGCAACGTGCGCAGGGACGAAAGTCTGGCGTAGCGAACACGAATGATCTCTTTTTGAGTTCTTCGTATGACAAAAAAGTTACCCTGGGCGTAAGAGAGTTGTTGCGGATGATAGCTCATATTGACTTCGCAGCTTGCTCCACAGTCTTTGGCTCTCCCCATCCTGGTTGTGCATAGGCAACCAAGGGTACAGGTGTCCACTGGTTAAAGGGGACCGTGAGCTGAGTTTAGGCCGCCGCGAGGCAGGCCGGTATTTAACTAGTGAGGGTGCTCGATACCTGAGCAGAAGACTCGATTAGTACGAAAGGAACAACGAGTCGGCGCCTCTAGTTAGCGGTTATCTGACAAGGTAAGCCGCGTAGCCACGCGCCAAGGGATAAGAGCTGAAAGCATCTAAGCTCGAAACCCACCGCAAAAATAGGTATCGTTGAGGCTGGGGAAAAAGACCCCGTTGATAGAATCGACGTGTAAGAATCAAGGCGAAAGCCGAGGTTTTCAGCGTACGATTACTAATCAGCCAAAATTATCGCAATTACACGGTCGATAAGGACATACAGTTTTCTTTAAATGTTATATATAGTGTACTCCATACTCTAGTGATATGAGAAGGTTTGTATTATACTCAAGAGAGGGATATACAGCTCCTTTCAGGGAGTCTTTGTTGAAGGCAGGTAGGCTTGATACTGTATATCAATGCATTCTCACTTCTATGTTCACTTCACACGCGATAAGAAGGGAGAACGAATTTCATGCATTTCTTTATGGCAGGCCGAATCCACCATTACATCTTTCGATAGACGGGAGGAGTCTTTTTGATGTCAGAGTGGATGAGGATACTTGGAGAAGAATAATCCTATCAGTCCTCTCCGGCAAAAAACATCCTGGCGTAACCGTTAAAAAAGAAGGGATAGAGACTTATGCAGAGAGTTTGGAAGAGATATACGTTTTAAGCGAAAATGGAATAGATATTGATGAAATAAACTTCAGAGAGTCCCCTACTTTCTTTTTAGGCGATAGCGTCGGCTTACCAAAGAAATTCGAAGATCTACTGCTGAGGTTAGGCGGTAAAAAAGTCTCTTTAGGTAAGAAAAGATACCTTGCAGCTTCGACAATAGATATTGTAAATTATACCCTTGACAAAAAACAACTCAGCTGATTACTTTGTGTTAATTATGTTAAGCAATGAGTCGATTGCATCGTCTATCTCGCTTACCTTTTTTGCGCCCGTGCAGACTATCTTTCCAGTCCCGAAAAGTAAGAACGTAATGCGCGAATCAGCTAATTTATAGACAAGGCCAGGGAATTGCTCCGGATTGTACTCTGTGTTGTCGACACTGTACGCAATCTTGTTGAGATCCAGCACCCTGTTTAGATTTCCGCTTGCAACTATATTTTGTATATCTATCTTCGGTTTTTCCTTTATAGTCACGCCTATCTTTTTGAGTTTACCTATCAGAATTTTTAAAGCTGTGTCTATTGCTTCTCTAGACCTACTGCCTGTGCACACAAGCTTCCCGCTTCCGAACACCAGGAAGGTTATATGCATATCCTTCATTCTAAAGACAAGACCGGGAAACTGCTCTGGGTTGTACTGAGTGTCAGGAAACGTTTTCAGTTTTTTAAGTGGTATGAATGTACGCAGAGATATGCTAGCAACTATATTCTCAACCCTATACACCTTCGCCATGATTATAAAGTAGCATATATTAGTATTTAAATAGTTATTCTTACCCCATAAACTCCGGCATATTTAAACTTTGCGTCTTCTATTACAAAAAAAGTGATATAACATTTGTGTACTGCGTCAAGTGTGGCAAGAATTTAAGGAATTATTCTATGCTGTCATGTTTTGTATATCTCTATAAGAATATCACGCTCTCCTATGCTTAGGTCTTGGGTCTTTACGAGGTTCCCTTTCGAACTTAAAGACGCATTGGTTTTCGAGGCTATCACCTCGCTTATATCTGAAGATATCCTTGCGCTTTCTTCTCCTCTGATTTGTATTGATAGACCTATTCTATCACCTCTTTCGAGTCCAAACTGTTTTCTTGCGTCTTGTACGACTCTTATGATCTCTCTCTTTATCCATTCTCTCAAAGTTCCATAGTCTAAGTCTTTGTCGGCTACTATTATAGCCTTTGATCTGAATCCATTTGATGAGATTAGGTTGGATTTTTTCAGCGCAATTGATATCATCCCTGTGTTTATAGTATACTTCTTCCCATCAATATCCACTTCTATCCCGCTCTTTATCTTTCTGCCTATTGATTCCTTGGTCATCTCCAGGAATCTTGCGGCTGCCTTAGCAAATTCTTCCTGTGTGAATTCCGGGGACTTAGAATCGAAATTCAATTTGAATTCATAGTCTTTCTCATCCAAGGCGTAGCTTATGTTCATTACATTAGCCATCCTCTTGACTATGTCCTCAAATATCTCGCCCTTCTCTAGCCCTATGACAGAAATAGATTTTATTGGTCGCCTCAAGTTCATCTTCGCAGTTTCCCTTAAGGATAATATGTCCTGCACTAGATTCAAGCTGTTATCCATAACTTTCTCTACAATCTCATTAAGATCCTTTTCGTCGATAGATGGAAATCTCTCCAGTATCACAGAGCCCTTTTTCGAGATTGACCCATGCATAAGTTCACCGATGTATGGGAGGAAGATAGAGCTGACAACTGCTAATTCCTTGAATATACCCTCAAAGACTCTGTAACCATGTAAATCGTTCTCATCGAACACCCTAGGTTTCAAAAGCTTTACATAGGTCCTGCTCAGGTCTTCCTGTACGAAATTAGTCAGTAAATTCATCGCTATGTCCGTCCTATACCCATCCAAGCTTTCAGCGACCTTTTTCTTAGTGTTTCCCCATCTAGACATGATCCAAGTGTCTTCTATATACTTATTCTCCGAGTTTGACAGTTTGGAAGAGTTGAAGGACTTCAGTAGACTAATAAGGTTGAACATTATATTTAGGACTCTCATCGAGGCTTCCAGTTCCTTTTCGGAGAAGGTGATCTCGGATGCCAAGTTTCCCTTAAGTAAGCTAAGCCGCAACGAGTCTCTAGTGTATCCCTCTTTCAAGAGGTCCATGACTGGCTTGTAATTCCCTTCGCTCTTAGAGAGCTTCATCCCGTTAGACCCAACAACAAATTTGTGCATAAGTACGTTTTTGTAGCTAAGTTTTCCAGTCATTATGTATCCGATAGTTAGAAGTGAGTAGAACCAACCCCTAGTCTGGTCGTTTCCCTCGCTTATGAAGTCAACTGGGAACCATCTCTCAAAATCTGAGGTTTTATCTGGATAGGAAAGGGAAGCAAATGAAGCTGAGCCAGAATCAAGCCACACATCAACTGTGTCGTCTACGCGATGCATCTCCCCCCCGCACTTCTCGCACTTTATCTTTATGTTGTACAGCGATGTTTTGTGCAGGTCATTTATTTTCTTAGCGCCGCTGAGTTTCATCAATTCCTTCTTGTTTCCAACTGCGATTGCGTTTCCGCAGTTATCACACACCCATATCGGCAGCGGTGTATTCCAGTACCTCTGCCTTGATATCACCCAATCCTCAGCGTTCTTTAGCCAGTCTTCAAATGATTCTCTCGAAATCTCCGGCACCCAGTTTATTCCCTTAGATATCTCAATTAAACTCTCCTTTATTTTGCTTACTGCCAAGAACCATTGGTCGCTTGCGCGCTGTATAAGTGGGGTCTTGCATCTCCAACAGTGCGGATAAGGGTGAATTATCTTTCCTTCATGGAACAGTAGACCTTTGTTTTTTAAGTAATCTATTATCTCAGAATTCACTTCCAGGATTTTTTTACCATTCAGCCATCCGGCTTCGTCTGTGTATAACCCATTATCACTTACTGGAGAGAGTATAGGCAGCTTATTCTCGATTGCAAGTCTATAATCTGATTCTCCATGTCCAGGTGCCATGTGCACTGCTCCGCTTCCTTCTTCCATGCTTACGAACTCTATCCCGTTCTGCTGCACAAAGTTGCCACCGTCTATGACAACTCCTATATTATTCTTGTTCTTCTGGACCTGAGGAATGTCTTCAAATGGATGTTTGTATCGAAGGTTTACAAGTTCGCTCCCATAAAATTCACTTATAATCTTGTAATCTTTTTTTGTCTCCTTAAGGATCTCTTCCCTGTTTTTCGCGAGTATTACTCTCTTGCCCTCTACCTCGACCTCTATATACTTCTCCTTTCCATTTACTGCGACTGCAACATTGGAAGGGAGCGTCCAAGGTGTTGTGGTCCACACCAACAGATATCGCCCATCTGAAAGTTCGAAGAGGACGAACACTGAGGGGTCTTCCTTATCGTAATATTTGTCCCTGACCTCATAGTTCGCCATCGGCGTGCCACATCTTACGCAAAACCACGTAGTTTTGAAGCCTTTGTACAGAAGACCCTTATCAAATGCGTTCTTCATCGCCGACCATACGCCTTGTATATACTCGCCTTCGTATGTCTTGTACGGTTTATTGTAGAAGTAAAGCACACCGTAATCGAGGATGATCGAAGTGTTCAACTTTATATACTCATCCGCAAAATTTCTGCATTCCTCTATGAACTTTGACTCTCCGAACGTCAGTATGTCAGCTTTTGACTTTATGCCAAGTCTTTTCTCCACGGCAACTTCGATGGGGAGTCCTTGCGTGTCCCAACCTGGTTGTAACCTAACATTGAAGCCGCGTGACAGCTTGTAACGAGTAACTGCATCCTTTATGAATATCCCAAGTAGGGTCCCCTCATGTACCTCATTTGTTACAAACGGTGGTCCGTCCAAGAAGTAAAATTTTTCCCCTTGTTTGTTCTTCTTCTCTATCTTAGCTATTATGTTCTGCTTTTTCCAACGCTTGTTTATGTTTTCCTCAAGCTTGTTTGTATATACCAGCTCACCCATATGCTATCAGGAAGCCCTCCTTGTCGATCACTTTCTTATATTTTCTTTCAAGTTCAGATTTTGCATCAGAATGGCTGGGGAAGGCTACGGCATTTCTTTCCATATAAACAATCGCCTTTAAGTCACTCTTCTCCTTGGCTGCATCCTTTACTATTGCTATAACCTGCCCTACATTCTGCAGCGTAGTCTTAAAGCTTGAATATCCCTTTGACTTGTTTGTCAGCAGGATCAATTTAAGTCTTTCGCTTTCGCTCTTCTCATAATTGGACTTGTAATGCTTGAAGTCAGAGAATATCCTCTCTGCAGTCTTATAAACCTCGTCTTCTCCTACTCCCCATAGCGTCCTTAAGCCGTCCACCGTGTTCTTCAGCTTCCGTATGTAAGCTATTGCAGGTTTGTACGCCAGGAACCATATCCTTACGACTCCATCTTGTATCCTCTCAGTTTTTACAATCTTTATAACGCCAACGTCCCCGGTTCTTTCACAGTGTAGCCCACCGCATGCTTGGGTGTCGAAGTCATCTATTCTAACTATCCTAAGTTTTGCGCTCGGTATCGCGCCGCCCTGGTAAATTGACATCCCATACCTCTTTTCGGCGTCTGTTTTGCTGAGTATCTCCGTGGAGATCTCCATATTTTTTGCGACTGTCTCATTCGCCAGGTCTTCTATCTTGTCAACTTGCTCATCGCTGAGCCTGTCATAATACGTTATATCTATATGCACCTTGTCAACGTCTTTCTCGGTTCCATTCTGGTATACAAATCCTCCAAGCACTCGCCTGCATGATTGGTTTATTATATGTGTTGCAGTGTGATGCCTTCGAAGTATCTCTCTTCTTTCAGTGTCTACTTCCATTTTGACATCTTCGCCCTCTTTGGCGTCTATCTTCTTCTCCAATGAGTGGATAATCACTCTGTCATACTCTTGAGCATCTAAAACTTTGACGCCGTTGATGTATCCGTGATCCGCTTTTTGTCCTCCTCTTTCAGGGTAAAAGATTGTCCTATCGAGGATTACATGCGTTTCATCAATCTTCTTCACGACCCTAGCAGTTGCCTTTGTTAGAGAGCTATCATAGAATAATTCAATGGTTCTATCAAGGCCGGCGATGTCGTACTTCTTGCTTACGTTTGGCGTACTCTTTTTGACAGTGTTGTTTTCCAGCAGATCATGGGGCATGACGATAGCTTTTCCAGCCATCTCTGCCTGCAGAGCTATGTCACTCAAAGAGATTCCATAGGATTTATAATATGTATCAGCCTCTTTCTCGTCTATCTTTCCGCGTTCTATTATCTGGTTTATCAGCATGTAATTCCTCCTTTCAAATTCCCCATATCTTTCGATTTCCTTGTTTATTATATCGCGTATATCATAATCCCTAAGCTCTGTGAACCAGCTCCCAAATTCCTCCATGTGTTTCTCTATAACTTCATTTAAATCTAATTCCCAATTTTTCTTCTTTATGAAGCCGAGTGATCTTCTTATCAAAGTCCTTAGGTTATAGCCGCCACCGACATTGCTTGGCAGAGCCCCGTCGTGGACGCTGACCAGTACGGTTCTGGTGTGGTCTGCTATTGAGTATATAGCCTGCATGTCACTGACTATCTTTTTGACCTCGCCGGAATCAATTTTAAGTTTTTTCGCAATTTCCTCCAGTGTCGCATCTATGTTTTTTCTGTCTACTTCTATTCTTCCCAGGTGGTCATATATCCCCCCGAGTATGTCTTTATCATATTTCACCCCAACCTTCTCTTCTATGAAGTTTACCACCCTCTCGAATGTAGCTTCATATATAGTAGGTGTTCTCTGTGATACCCATGCCCATCTCTCAAGCCCACCACCCATATCTACAGTTTTTGTATCCATCTCCTTCAGTCCATTCTCCTCAATCAGATATCTCATGTAAACCTGGTTCCCAAGTTCTAGTCCACCAGCGAAGTATTCCAGGCAGTTGCCTGCATAGCCAGCGCCTATCCAGACGTCCTCTATGAATGTTATGTCATCTCTCTTCAATCCAAGCCCTTCGGTGAGCCATTTGTATATGTAGACTATCGCTTCTTTGTCAAAGTATGTCTTCTTTTCGTTTGTGTTAAAAGCAGCCTCTTCAGCCATTATGAAGCTCGTCAAGTGCCTCCCAGACAGTCCAACATTCTCTATATCGTTGAATCTAAGGCATATCTGCGGCACGACAAGTGGATTAGCCGGCGGGTCTACGGCGCCTGCAATAACGTACGGGGCGAAATCATCTATCGCGGCTTCCACAAAATATATATCATCTCTCCATCTAGCAACCACTGGATATCTTTTAATCTCCGTGTGCTCAAATCCCTGAAAGATTGCGGAAAATCTGTCCCATACCTCCTTGTATGACAGTTTAGTGTTTGTAAGCGGCTTGCTTAAGAAGGTATACTCGCCGGTGCAGTCCACATCCCCGCAAACATCTCTTTCTACGCTACTCCAGAACATCTTCCCGCAGACTTTGCATTTGTATCTCTTGAATCCTAATTCTTTCAATGAAGAAACTGGGAAAAGCGAGTCCGGGTTGCTTTCCATTCTCTTCTGTATCATCGCGCGCACTTCTTCTTTTTCCATAGCACTTTCAGATTAGTTATACCTATAATAATTTGCACTCTAATTTAAATATACGATGAAATATAATAGTTGTTATAAATCTTTATGGGGACTGATAGATACGTTGATAGCATTTCCAGAGAAGTTTCGCATGAGTATAACATTGCGCAGAATTTTGCTAGCAGCCTCATACCTCTCGCAAAAGACACTGCTTCGAAGGTAGAGGGTCTGATATCAGTGATAATACCGGAGATGCTAAATAGCGGCCTGGCCAAGTTTATAAGAGAGAATGAAGTCAAGTACGGTCCAAATGACTGGCACGTTGCGTTAAATGCGGCTATAGCTGCTGCTGATTCCAAGTTCGTAAGCTTCAAGGACAGGAAGGACGCAATAGAAGCCGGCATAAGAGTGGGTCTGGCTTATATGACCTTAGGTATAGTGTCAGCCCCGCTAGAGGGCTTTATACGGGCTGAGCTGAAGAAAAGGCAGGATGGCGGTGAGTTCATATCATGCTTTTTCGGAGGGCCAATTCGAGGCGCTGGTGGCACTGCTGCTGCGTCCGTGATAGTGATAGCTGATGCACTGAGGGCGCATTTTAACATCGAGAAGTACGATCCGACTGAGGAAGAGGTGGGGCGAGTGAAGATAGAGTCGTCTGACTATGATGAATATGAGGCAAGGCTTCAGTATCTGCCAACCGCGAATGAGTTGGATCTCATCTGGCGCAATATCCCTATAGAAGTGGAGGGTGATCCTACGACAGACAGAGAGGTTTCTGCCTACAAAAATATACCTCGGATAAAGACCAATAGGATAAGAGGTGGAGCGATGCTGGTGCTCTGCGAGGGGTTCGCTTCGAAGTCTCAAAAGGTTAATAAAGTAATAAAATCCTTGGGAGAAGAATACAAAATATCGGATGACTTTGCATTTTTGGATAAGTACATAGCCCTTAAGGAGAAGGAGCACACAGAAGAGAACAGCAGCAACAATTCTATGAAGGTACTACCAAACTATAGGTACTTGGAGGAGCTTGCGGCAGGCAGGCCCGTTTTTTCGTATCCTCTTACAAGAGGTGGATTCAGGTTGAGATATGGTAGAGCAAGGACATCAGGCCTTGCGGCTTGCGCACTCAATCCAGTGACCTGTAGAGTCCTAAGCGACTTTGTTGCGACTGGTTCGCAGATGCGCGTTGAGCTCCCGGGTAAGGCATGTGCAGTTACACCTAATTCAATGATAGAGGGTCCTATAGTCAGATTGAAAAGTGGCACAGTCGTTAAAATTAACACACAGGAACAGTTAGAAAAGTTGAATGAAGAAATAGACAGTATACTATACCTTGGTGACATACTGTTCAATTTTGGTGATTTTTTGGAGCAGAACCATCTTTTGATGCCTTCGCCTTTTGTGGAGGAATGGTGGTCTGAAATAGTTGAATCTAAGAAGGCCACCGCAGATGCAGCTTCCCTTAAGTCTTTTGAGGATCATCTTGAATTTTCGAAGAAGCACCATATACCCCTCCATCCCAAGTATGTGGACTTTTGGAGTCAGATCTCAAAAGATGAGCTGAGGGAGCTGGTCAAATATGTATATTCTGAAGGAAAAGTGGAACTACAGATGAGGATATCTGGGTCTCCCAGCCAGTCTCTGTCCTTTCCCTTAGAGGAAAGCGTGAAGAAGATACTGGAGAAACTTGGTGTATTACACCGAGTAATTGAGAGCAAGGTTTTGATAGATGATGCTGACAGCTTTATCTTTTTGACCGGCCTGAACAGGTTAACTATTGACGAAGCGTTCTCGATAATAGATGGCAGTGATTCAGCCTTGTCGGCATTGAGCAGGATATCCGGCGTTGAGATAAAGGACACGGCAGGCACATTCATAGGGGCTAGACTTGGCAGGCCTGAGAAGGCAAAGATGAGGGAGATGGAAACCAACCCAAACGTCATTTTCCCAGTTGGCGAGAGCGGGGGCAGAGATAGGAACATAGTTACTGCCTACAATAACGGTGAAATTACAGCAGAGTTCGGAACATTCTTCTGCAGCAAGTGCAACAGGGAAACTATATACAGTACCTGCGAAATCTGTGGGAGCAAGACAGAAAGCCTTCGCACGTGTAGGGTATGCGGGCAGAAAACCAAGGACCTTTTCCATCACGGCAAGGAAACGCGAGGAAAAACAATTAGAAGACTGGATATAAAGTCGTATCTAGATGCAGCATATTCCCGGCTGGGCATAACTGAGAGGGTGGATGTTATAAAAGGTGTAAAGGGCGTATTCAACTCATCTGGGTATATAGAGCCGCTCGAGAAGGGGATACTTAGAGCTACATATGGGCTGAATGTGAACAAGGACGGTACTATACGTTTTGATGCGATAGAACTGCCGATTACACATTTTAAGCCTAAGGAGATAGGGGTAAGCATAGAAAAGCTGAGGAGTCTAGGATACCTGGAGGATGTATACGGCGAGGACCTTGTTTCCGAGGAGCAGATAGTCCAGCTATTTCCGCAGGACATCATCCTACCTACATACGGAGAAAATGATGAGAATGCAGCCGATGTGTTTATCAGGGTGGCAAATTTCATAGATGATCTGCTGGAGAAATATTTCAAAGTAGAAAGGTTCTACAATGTGAAATCAAGGGATGATTTAGTGGGTCACCTGTTAGTAGGGCTAGCACCACATACTTCGGCGGGAATCGTAGGGAGAATAATCGGTTTTTCGAAGACGCAGGGTCTTTTCGCTTCGCCATTCTTCCATGCGGCAATGCGGCGAAACTGCGACGGGGATGAAGCGGCTTTGCTGCTTTTGATGGATGCACTTCTGAATTTTGATAGAAGGCTTCTTCCAGACACGAGGGGTGCAAAGTACATGGATTCGCCGCTGGTAATTTCAGATGTCTTGGATCTGAATAGCATTGATTCCGAGGCTTATAATATGGATATAGTTGACAAGTACCCTCTTGAGTTTTATGAGGCTACAATTAGGTATGAGAAGCCGTCGAATGTAAAGATAAAGACTGTGAAGAACATTCTAAATTCAGAAGACAAAAAAATCCTATTCACAAAAGATACCGACGACATAAACGCAGGTGTTAACGTTTCAGCTTACAAGGTTCTTGACACAATGTCAAGCAAGGTTGACAGCCAGATGCAGCTGGAAGAGAAGATAATGGCAGTGGATGCATCTGATATGGCAAGGATAATAATAGAGAAGCACTTTATAAAGGATATAAAAGGCAATCTAAGAAGATTCGGCACGCAGGAATTCAGGTGCGTTAAATGCAATCAAACCTACACTAGACCCCCTCTCTCCGGCAGATGCACTAAATGCGGGGGAAACTTGGTTCTTACATCAAGCGAAGGCAACATAAGAAAATACCTCTACCTATCGCTAAAATTGGCAGAGAAGTACAACGTCCCGAGCATGGTAAAGCAGCAGCTGCAGATACTCAAGAGCGAAATAGATTCAATATTTGGGGAGTCGAAATCCAAGCAGATGACTTTAAGCGCATTATAATCATTTAATTCTCCCCACTATAGAGTCCAGCTTATCCATGACTTCTCTTATGACGTTTTCCTCTCCTACGTCCATAGCCTTTATGTTGAATCTCCGCTTGCCGAAAACATTTGCAGTCATCTCATATCTAGAGGTCAGCTGACCTTTTACCCTCTTTATGTAAAACCTGATTTCATTGAATTTAGCCACCTCAGCGAACATCTTTTCTCTCCGATCCACCTCTGCCTTCAGCAGCATTATCGAGTCGAACGTGAAGTCCCCCGATATCTCTACCTTGATCTGATCACCGATATTCTTCCCCCTCAGCAAAGAGAGTATCTTTATCCTGCTGAGGATGCCTATCGGCCTGCCGTCTACGTCTACCACGACCGCAGCTTTAGCCTTCTTTGATATGAGGTTCTCCAAGGCTTTTCTGAGGTTCAGGGTAATCACGGTAGGCGAAGAATCTCTCCGCATTATATCCACGACCTTCGTTTCGGTCTGCTCGCCCTTATAAGCATCCTTTTTTCCTTGTCTGCCAGTTTTTTGTGAGTAGATATACTTCAGTATATCGTGAATCATTACTTCTCCTATCATCTTCCCAAAGTTGTCTAAGACCGGTATGTTATCCACCTTATTCATGGCTGCCAGGTCCGCGGCTTTCTTTATAGTATCCTCAGGCCTTAGGATTGGGAACCTCTTTATTATGATGTTTGATACCTTAAAGTTGTCGAATATGTGGTTGTTTATGAGCAGCTTGAATATATCATAATCCGAAAGTATGCCTACTACATGCGATTCATCAATCACAGGTAGGCCACTTACGCCACTGTCTACCATCAACTTTATAGCCTTGTCGATCGTATCTTTGGGGCTAAGCACAGGCACTCTTTTTATGAATTTGTCGATTTTTTCGTTTTGGTTTGCTTGGGTATTAGATATGAAGTCATAGTATATCACAGTACCGATATACTTTCCGTCTTTGAGTACTGGCACCTCCTTTATGCCTCTTGAGTCCATCAGCATCATGACCTTTGCTATGCTGCTATTCTCAGTCGTTGTCACCACTTTCCTTGTCATTATCTTCGAAACTAATATCTCATTCATATCTCTACCTCCAAACCCAACAAAAATTTAAGATTGCTTCGAATTCCTTTCCCTCCGATATAGTCTAGTTTTACGATTCATCTTTCTTCTTTTCATTTGACATGTAATACAATAGCGCTAAACCGTTGAACAAGCCCAGTAGGCTTCCGAGCATGAAAAGTATATAGCTCAGAGAAGTCTGTAGCCCTACCGTGCCGAAGTAACCTATCAAAGTGGCGATTGCGACTGGGAATGTAGGAACCAGTAGGAAAAGGGCAAGGAATGTGAATACACCAAAGATGACGGAGAGCATCCCTCCCATAGCTTTCTTTTTCCTGTTTCCCTTAAGCATTAAAACAGACGCGTATATCAGTAGCGCCCCAGCAATCCCTATTATCGGCAGAAACAGCAGAAATGCAGTCTTCATGTAGTTTGTAGCATTTACGAGAATCTGCAGCTCCTGGGTTGCGGTGGCGTTTAGTCCGCTTTCTAGCGATGTAATTGAGCTTGAATTGAAGTTTATGAATGAGATGTTTGAGGCAAAGAGTATGCCCAAGGCAGCGAGTATTATGATGCCTGCAGAAAGTGATAATACAAATGGAGTCTTAGAGTTCAGGTAATCTAAACCCTTTGTGGATACAGATACCTTTTGTTCACTCCTTTGCTTTTCCATGTATTCTCTATATTTATGATGTCCTTGTATTTAACTCTTGCTTTCATCGTCCAGTCACTGCGGATAGTTCACATCGTTGTACTTCCTCTTTATATTCAATGCAGATTCAAGCTCTATTCTCTTCTCCACGGAAGCAACTACCTCCCTTACATGCAAAGCTACGTCTGGGTTTACCGATATGTCGTCTATGTCCGCCCTCACAAGGAAGTCTACAATCTCATCGTATTCAGACGGAGCCTGTCCGCATATCGATACGGTCTTACCATCACGATGGGCAGTGTCTATCAGCATCTTTATAGCTCTCTTCACAGCAAGGTCCCTCTCATCAAATCTAGAGCTCATGTCACTGTTGTTTCTGTCAGCCCCAAGTATGAGCATAGTCAAGTCATTAGATCCTATCGAGTATCCATCTATGAACTTGTTGAACTTATCGGCAAGCAGTATGTTGCTTGGTATCTCGGCCATAAGGAAAACCTTGAAGTCTTCGTCTCTTTCAAGCCCATTTTCCCTCATTATCTCAAGGACTTTTTCAAGTTCTTCGACAGTCCTAGTGAACGGTATCATTACCCAGAGATTTTTGAGTCTCATCTCATCCCTCACCTTTTTGACGGCTTTTAGCTCCAGAACGAATGCATCTTTATACCTCGGATCATAGTATCTCGATGAGCCTCTCCACCCTAGTAGAGGATTTGCCTCTTTTGGTTCGAATTCAGCCCCTCCCTTTAAGTCAGAGTACTCATCACTTTTGAAGTCACTGAATCTAAGTATCACTGGCCTTGGCGAGAATGCCGAGCATACTTTCCCTATATTGTCAGCAAGCGCATTCACCAGTTTGTCCTGTTCCCCGTTCTTTATCATGTATAAGGGGTGCTCGCCTATCTGCGACCATATGAACTCTTCCCTCATAAGGCCTACGCCGTCCACAGGCAGTTTTGCGACTTTCTCCGCAAGTTCTGGCTCCCCTAGATTGACCATTATCTTTGTCCCAGTTATAATCTCCGGTGCAACCTCCGAAGCCACCTTTGATTCCTCTCTTTCGGCGTTTTGCTTTATTATCCCTTCATAGATAACTCCGTTCTTTGCGTCAATTGTCACTTCTTCGCCGTCCTTAAGCGCTTCAGTTGCTTTCTTTCCGAAGCTCTGCGTACCTACAATCGATGGGACTCCCAGCTCCCTTGAAACTATCGCAGCGTGGCAGGTCATTCCCCCCTCGTCGGTTATTATTGCCTTGGCTTTCTGCATCGCGGGAACCCAGTCCGGTGCAGTCATCTTCGTCACAAGTATCTTCCCGCTTTCGAATTTGTCTATATCCTTAACATCAAGTATCTTTTGGATGACCCCGCTGACAATTCCAGGAGAAGCAGGCAGTCCTCTTACGAGAACATTAGCCGCAGTGCTTACACTCTCCTCAACTGGTTTCTCTTTCTTGTCCCACACAGTTTCGAATCTGGCTTGCACGATGAATATATCATCTTTCCTTTCATCTATCGCCCATTCTATGTCCATAGCATGGGAGTAGTGCTTCTCTATTTCCAGTCCGTACGAAGCAAGTTTTTTGACCTGTTCGTCTGTCAAAGCAGGTTTGTCTATCTTATCCTTATCAACCTTGAATTCCTTAGTTCCTCCCTCTTTCAGTCGGAGAAGCATCCTGTCCTTGTTAGGTGAGATTATCTTCTTTGTTATAGACATAGTCTTCTTGTCAATGTAGAAGGTATCTGGCGTTACGGTGCCCTGGACTATGTATTCTCCAAGCCCGTAGCTACCCTCAACCATTATGACATCGTTATTTCCAGTGCTTACGTCTATCGTGAACATAACCCCCGCAATTTTTGAGAACACCTGCCTTTGAACTGCTACAGCTAAAGCCACGGAAGTCGTCGGTATGTGCATTTTAACTCGATAATAGATCGCTCTATCCGTGAACAGGCTCGCATAGCATTCCTTGACCTTTTCAAGCAGCTCCTTGTCCCCGTGGACGTTCAAGTATGTCTCCTGCTGCCCGGCGAAGCTGGCATCAGGAAGGTCTTCTGCAGTCCCCGATGACCTGACCGCGACAAACTCTTCACCACTCTCTTTGACTAGCTGATGATAGTGTGATAGTATCTCATCTGAAAGTTCCTTCTGTAACTCCGCCTTCATGATTGCTTCTCTAAGCTTCTTTCCCACCTCCGCTAGCTTCTTCGTGTCTTCTATGTCAAGATTCTTCAAGTTGTTCTCTATGAAGTTCTTCAAGTTGTTTTTTGAGATGAACTTCCTGAAAGCCAACGCAGTGGTTGAAAAGCCATTTGGTATAGGGACCTTAACCGAATTGAACATCTCACCTAAGTTTGCGGATTTTCCGCCGACGATGGGTGTGTCCTCCTTGCTTATCTCCTTGAACCACAGAACTAATGCATCCTCTTTATTCTCCATGTTATATCCTCCCTGCTGTTAGATGATTTGATCTAGCAACTAACATACAGTTACTTTGACTTCATTTAATTTATAGTTTTCTACCTACGTCC
>JADFAP010000037.1 GCA_015121965.1 Candidatus Acidifodinimicrobium mancum | reverse complement strand
GAAAGATTTATAGGAGACAAGATGGACTTCGCAGAGATCATAAAATTGCTTAAACATGCTGACTATGGAGTCAAGTTTGAAAAAGGCGTTTATACCGTTGAAATTCCGTTCTACAGAGATGACGTGATAAGCCAGGTAGATATAATCGACGACATTCTAAGGTTTTATGGCGTTTCAAATCTCAAACCTTTGCCTATAAAGACGTACTTCACTGGCGAAAAACTTAAGGAAAGCAAACTATCTGACTTCATAGCCAACATAATGGCCGGCGCAGGATATCAGGAGTTGGACGCAAACATCCTTACAAACGAGGTGGTCCAGTTTGATAACATTGGGCTAAAGAGAGAGGATTATGCAAAATTGTCTGAATCAAGAAGCTCGGAGATAAGTATGACCAGACGCTTAATATTTCCAGAGATTTTAAGGTTCGTCTCCAATAACATAAATAAGAAATTCCCACAAAAGTTATTTGATGTAGGCTATGTGGTAGAATTCGATCCAACCTCAGACACCAACTTCTCCAACAGGCTTCATTTATCTATAACATATTCTGGTGCAGACGCGAACTTCAGCGACGTAAAAGCCGTAATGAAAATTGTACTCTCTAATATATTTGACATAGACGACTTAAAGGTTTCAGAGAATACAAAATTTGAGCAGACCTTCATAAAAGGCAGATGTGGGGATATTCTGTACAATGATAAGGTGATAGGCGTAATAGGCGAGATTCATCCACGCGTTCTAAACAAGTTTAATATACCTTTCCCGACTAGCGTAGCCGAAGTCTTCTTGGATAGGATCTTAGAGGCATGAGATGAACTGCGAGATATGCGGATTGAGCGATAAGAAGTTCTACAAAGTTGAGATAGAAGGATCGGTGTTTATAGCGTGCATCAGCTGCGCAAAAAATGGAAAGATACTGTCTGAGATTGGAGAAAATAAAGATGAGCATGCACACAATAATGGAGCCACTATAGAGGATTTATATGGAGGGGATGTAGATTTTAATTTTTCAAATAAACTAAAAGAAGCAATAAGATCTAGGAACATGAGCATAGAAGAGTTAAGCAAGGAGACAAAAACGCCAGTTGACGAGCTGAACAAGGTTATAAACGGGAAGCTTGTCCCTAGGATAGATTTGACCAGAAAATTAGAGAAGGCACTTAAAATTAAATTATCTGGGGAATGACATCTAAGAATATTCTATATCATGCCATGTGAAAAAGAGAAACTTAAATTATGGTGTCTTGTTATTTAGAATAAGAATAGAAGGAAACAAACCGCAGGGGTGGCGAAGCGGTCAAACGCGTAAGGCTTAGGACCTTATGACTCAGGTCTTCGTGGGTTCGAATCCCACCCCCTGCATTTGAGCAGCCGAAGTTCAATACATTTAAATATTGAAAAGAATAATTGATATTAAGGTGATCGATATGACAAACCTATCTTTTGACAGTTTTCTTAATGTATTTAAGAAAAAAGTGGATGTAGAGAATTCTGGCCAGTATGTTGAGCTAGAAGTTGAAAAGGGTGATAAACCATCGGCGAAGGTCTATGTGAAGTACTTTGTCCTGGTAAAATACGAAGACGCAAGCGCCTTACTTAATGATATAAGGTCGGGTTATACACTGGTCTTTGTAAAGGTGAAGGAATTAAGAGAAAAAGGTGGAATGGAAGAACTCAAGAGGACGATTACAAAGATAAAGAGAAGCGCAGACGCAGCCGGTGCGCAGATAGTCGGAATAGACGAGGATTATTTGCTAGTCGTGCCGGACTTTGTAAAAGTCGAGAAAGGTGACGTTCTTTCGCCTTCCGCAAGCGTAAATTCCTGAATAATCTTAGAAAAATCAGATTTCGGGGTTCGATCTAGCCCTCAGAATAAGCTTCGATAAGGATGAGCTTCTCGAAGAAGAAGCTTTCCGAATCAATGACTCTGTAGCTCAAACCGACACTTCGCATGGCCTTGTAAACCTTTTCTGTATTATACTTTGTTGAAAGGACCATGAATATCCTTCCGCCAGGCTCGAGGTGCTTCTTGGCTTCCAATACAAATCTCTCGGTAAACTCATGCCCCTCTTTGCCCCCTATCGTGGCTATGTCTAGGTAATCTGAGGTTGAAGCGTTTCCAGGGAGATACGGCGGGTTCATAAATATCACGTCGAACTTCTCGTTTTCTAACTCGCTGAACAGATCGGATTTTATCACCCTTATGTTATCTATGTTGTTTTTACTCGCATTCAGATTGATAAGATTTAATGCATATTCATTTATATCTACCAAAGTGACCTCATCAGCAAACTTTGCTGCATTCAGTCCAACAACGCCGGTTCCCGCGCACATGTCCAGCACTTTGCCCCTGCTTGCTTCGACTGCCTTCAAAAGAAGCATTGAATCCTCTGACACCGGATAGACCCGCGGGTCCTCTGAAACACCTATCATAATCTGCTCTCTGATTCTGCAAATCCAGAAGTCAACTCTTCGAGTCTGGTCTTCTTATTGGAGGAGAAGGACAGCAATCTGTAAGCGCTCGAGAAGAATGATATAAGCAGGAATGAGAGGATGAAACCGTATATTACATAGCTTATGAGAACGCTACTTGATACAACCAAAGCGAGATATATAAGAAACGCTGACAAAATAAGGTAGAGCAAGAAAACAATGAATGATCCCGTAGAATTTCCTTTTGAAGCGGAGAATGCTCTCCTGAAAGAAGAAAGCAGGTCATCATCATAGTAAATTGAAGAAGCCCCAAGAAAGAATGTTTTTGTGCCCAAATAAAGCCCAGGTATCACGAAAAGTACAGACCCTATAACAGAGAGGATAATCTGGACAGATGAGGTTATCAGAAACTTCAGATAAGTCCTGTTTGAAATGGAGACAATCATACCTAACTTCACCTTACCGTTAAATCTCCTCTGTTCATTCAGCGAAAAATTTATGAAATATAGAGCGATCAGTGCGACAATCACAAACAAGGCAGATGAAGCCGTCACATCATATCCAGACACGTACAATCCGCTTTGAACTAAAGGATTGTGGATGTAAAGGTCAAAATTACTGTAGATTATAAAATAGCCTACAAAGAGGAATATGAGGAAAACTGCGACTGCGGAGATAAGTATGTACTTGTTCCTGTAAACGGAAAAACCGTATCCAAATGAACTTAAAGCCTCATTCGCCATGTTCCTTCCTATAGACATTATTATAGTATTTGCATATATATTTCAGTTCGCACATGTAGCATTTCGGCCTTGAGGTCTGGCAGATCTCCTTCCCAAATTCCACCATCTGCAGGTTCAGCATCCGCTTGTATCTATCGGGGGTTATATCCATTAACCTATCCCTTACTTTCTCCGGATCTTTGGAGTCTACTAATCCCAAAGCATTTGATATCCATATCACGTGTGTGTCGCAGGCTATCACTTTTTCTCCGAATCCGTATGAAAGCACTATATCAGCGGTTTTCCCGCCGACTCCTGGGAGTTTCATAAGTTCCTCTCTTGTCCTCGGTACTTTACCGTTGAAGTCATCGATTATCATCCTTGCGGTTCTCTTTATCATCTTGGCCTTCTGATTGTAGAACCCGGAAGGCTTTATCAGAGAAGCTAGCTTCTTTACATCCACTCTCGCATAGTCCTCTGGAGAGTTGAGAACAGACGACATTCTCCTAAACGTCTTGTCCGTAAGCTCGTCCTTGTTCCTCTGCGAGATTATTGTGCTTATGAGTACTTTGAACGGATCCTCTGTCCTAAACTTAACCTTGCCATATCTTTTCTCAAGGAAACTACAAAGGACAAGGATTTTGTCGGTAGGCTTAGATTTATATGAGACTGGCATAATCAGAGATAGCCACCAATATATTTATAGATGAAAGCTAAGGAGATCTAGATTTAAGGGAGAAGGAGGTCAAACAATGTCTCTAACTGTGTACGCTTCATCTCCAACTTAGCCTTGAGATCCTTGTAGGATGATTCGCTGACCTTACCTGCTGCAAAGTTCCTCTCCAGATCAGAGAGTTGGTTCTCTATGTCCCTAAGTTCATTAGTAAGCTTCTGGTTCTGTCCTCTTCCTATCGAAAGACCGGTTTCAACGTTGCTTGACAGCTGAGTTTTATCCAGCTTGTTTGCGAACTTCCTTGACAGCTCGCTGTAAATCTCGTTCATGTCGCTCTCCAGCCTAGCGTAAGAATCCTTATCTTTGAACTGACATTCCCCAGCCAGGACTATCCTGACGTTGGCTGACGAGGAAGTAGGATCGTATATGCCGACTATTTTGCTCCACAGAAAGATAGGCACTATGTACTTTATTTCCAGAAATAGGACAAAGAGCACAAAGCTTGCTATGGTTCCGTATAATAGCAAAGCAGAGGGGGTTGTGCTGAACGTTGAGATATTGTTATAGATCTCTCCTCTGGCGTATACCAGTAACACGGCAAGCAGTATTACACCCAGTATAAGGAACGCCTTCCATAGTATGGGATACTTCGAGCCCTTCTTGTTGTCTTTAGCGGCTTTCATGGCCACCCTTATAGGCTTGGCGTTTCCGCCCCTGAATACTTCTTCCAGATTCTCATCATCAAATTTAGTCATTTCGTTGAGAAGCAGCTTATAATCCATGTCTCCCAACGACTCTGCTATCTCATTTCTCAAAGCCTGCGGGTCATTGCTCTTGACATATAAATCATAGAATACATGCCTGTTCTCCATCACCTTAGTGTCGAACTCATTCTCATAGTTCTTAACTACACTACCGAACATAATAATTAATTGATTTGCGTCGAATAAATACCTTACAGATTTGGGTGCGAACACCCTATAAAAAGTATTTATACCTCCTTTATTCATTCAAATATAAATGACAGGCGTAGAAATTGAATACTGCGGCGAGGGGGATAAGCCCTACATAAGCGATCTATTTCTTAGAACCTTCAAGGAAAGCCCTTGGAACAGTAAGATGAGCAAGAAAGATGTAGATTCTTACCTTGATTCGATATTAAACTCTAAAGATTCTATATGTCTGGTAGCAAAAACAAAAGATACGACCGAGTCTAAATTTGCGGGATTCGCCCTTGGATCGAAACTTGGATACACGCTTAACAGTGAAATTAATGAGAACGATACGGTTTATTTATCATCTATCGCTGTAGAGCCAAAAAAGAGGGGTATGGGAATAGGGAACCAGCTGCTGTCAGAGTATATGAAAAGAGCGGAAGAACAAAACTTTAGATATATTTCATTGATAACATCGACAAAAAGTGAAGAAACACTTAACTTCTACAAAAAGTTCAGTTTCTCAAAGCTTGAAGACGAGAGAGATCTTTCTCCAGAGAATACTAAGACAGAAAATATATGTATGTTCAAAAGACTGAATTCTGATATTAGCGGCTCTTACGGTATCAGCGGACAAATCAATCCTTAAAGTACTTGATATTCTCAACTATATCTTTGAAGTTTTCCTCAACATTATGAGAGAATTTCGGAAATTCCTCTCTGATTAACTGCATATAGGTTTTACCAAGAGCTGAACTTTCTGAGTCCTCATTTTCCACAGCGTCTGGTTCAGGAACGTAAGGAAGATACGCCAGATGCAGAGGTAATTTCCCGGTCTTCTCAACAAAGTCGCTGACCTTCGTAAAAAATCTTGTCCCATCCCATCCGTCCTTTAAAAACGCGCCGCAAGCGTCTTCCGGATAACCAAGAGCAACGCCGATCTTAAAGTTGTCCCTGCTCTCTATGGCTTTATGGAGATCTTTTAGCACTGCGTTGCTATATGAAACAATTACGGTAGAGCTGAGTCCGGTGTATCTAGACTTTAAGCCAAAATCCTTGGCTGCTTCTTCATAGACGGAGCTTATCATTGCCGCTGGTTTCTGATGTTTTACAACCAAACAGAACGACAGACCCTCCGATGACTCCATAGAACTTATTATGCTTTCTAGATCTTTATTGGGCATTTTAATCTAATGAGATTCTCTACTATTTAAATTTATCACAATCAGGCCCTAAACATTATTAAAGATGAAAGTTGTATAAAGAATATGGATATCTTGGTTTTTTATGCGATATCTACTTTGCTTGTCCTGATGTCAGTGGCTGTCATTTTTAGCAGGAGGCTGATGCACTCGCTGATATTTCTTTTCTTTTTTGTGGTGCTTGTATCGGCTATGTTCATACTTCTCGCCTTTCCATTCCTGAGCGTGGCAGAACTGATAATATACAACGGCGGGATAGTGGTCCTGCTGACAGTAGCCGCATCGTTGATGCCTGAGGAGAGGCTTGGCTTTGATGGAAAAAAGCTACTGATAATTTTGCCCATCCTGATGATTGCCTTGCTGCTCCTTCTTCCATTCGGGCAGACAAACGCAGCTAGCGGAAGCCAGGCAGTCCAATCAAACCTAGGGTTATACTTATTTTCTCATTATTCTCTTCTTATCATTGTCGCCGCGGTTACGCTTATAGCAAGTCTGATAACGGCGGTATACTTCATAAGATCGGAGGTTGAAGGATGATACCATACGAATACATATTCTATCTTACATCGATACTTTTCGTAATAGCGATATTCGGAATTTTGATGAGGAAAAACCTGATAAATTTCATAATAAGCATCGAAATAATAATAAACGCTGCACTGATAAACTTCGCAGCTGGTTCATACTACTTTGGATATTTGAACGGAGTATCTTACGCTCTGCTGATCCTTGTCGTAGCAGTTTTTGAAGCGGCAGTAGCAATAGCACTGGTTATATTCTATCACAGGATAACCAACAGCCTTGACATGTCTTCATTGAAGGAGTATAGAGGTTAAGATGATATACCTAATTCTGCTTCCGATGCTTGTATCAATGATCTTGATCGCCTTCATAAAGGATAGACTGTTGAAAAGCCATTGGATAGCCGTGTCAATGGCATTCCTCTCACTTGTGATATCAAGTGTATTTTTCTATCTTTACCTTTCAAAGAACGTAGTTGAGAACTTCAATTGGTTTAACATAGGAAGCTATGCCTTCCAGATATCCTTCATAGCAAATAACCTGCATCTCCTGATGGCAGTAGTGGTCTCATTAATCTCTCTGCTCATACTCATATTCTCGATATTCTACATGAAGAAGGAGAAACAGGAGAGGTATTACTTTGAGATGTCTTTGTTCATATCCGCGATGCTAGGCTTGGTGATATCCAACAGCTTCATTCTATTCTATGTGTTTTGGGAGCTGATGAGCATTTCTTCTTACCTGCTGATAAGCTTTTGGTACGAGAGAGAAACTGCCTCAAACGCGGCAAAGAAAGCGTTAATCCTAACGAAGATAGGAGACATCTCCCTTCTTGCAGGGATAATAATATTGTTCGCGAACACCGGAACCTTGTCTATAAGTGCAACTATATCCAACCTAAGCACCATCCCGCAGGGGTATCTTGTAGCAGCAGCGGCCCTGTTCATAATAGCTGCACTGTCAAAATCTGCCCAATTTCCCTTCTACGTTTGGCTTCCAGATGCGATGGAAGCACCAACTACGGTCAGCGCGCTTCTTCACTCCGCCACGATGGTGGCCTCTGGAGTTTTCCTGCTTATAATAATCTCGCCGCTGATATACGCAAGCGGGACTTTGATTTACATACTACCAATAAGCTTGATCACGATATTCGTTTCATCGTTCCTCGCACTTGACAGCGTGGATACAAAACGCATCTTAGCATATTCAACAATAGACAGTCTAGCTTTCATGTTCCTTGCTGTAGCCACTCTAAATCCAAATGGAGCACTGTTCTACCTGATAATGCATGCCGTGTTCAAGTCTCTGCTGTTTCTGTTAGCTGGAGAACTCCTCATACTTTTTGGAACACGAAACATATTCAAACTGAGGGGCTATGGAATTAAGAAGCCGATCTTCTATGTGCCGGCATTTATAGGCCTATCTTCTCTAGCTGGCATCCCCCCATTCTTGGGCTTCTTCGCACACGCAGCTCTGTCCTACAACTTCTCAGCGTCACTTGAAGCGATATTTGTAATTGCTACTTTCCTTACATCATTATTCTCTTTCAGACTGTTCTTCACAGTCTATCATGAAGACAAAACAGAAAAAATAAGGGAGGATAAATCTGCAATTATTCCTATAGCAACCCTGTCTATGCTGTCTGTTATTGGCGGCTTCAGTCTCTTCTTTTTCAACTCGATAATACCTATAAATTACTCTTTCGACTTGTTTCTGGTGCTAGATTCAATAATAGCGTTGCTAGGTCTCTTTGCAGCTTACTACCTGTATTCAAACCGCGATGCCTCTTACGCTAAACTTGACAAAAAGCTGAAATCCATATTCGGCAGGCTGACGTATGACGGCGCTCTATCTGCCTCCGGCATAGCGGTTACCAAGTTCGGAGGCTTAGTCGACAAATTTGAGGGACTTTTGGGGAAAGCTTTTGATAAGATAAGCTCCCTATCCTTTGATTTGTCCTATGTATCCAGAGAACTACAAAGCGGAGACTTAAGCAATTATGTGGTTATCTTCATAGTCGGAGTCATCATCGTTATGGCGCTGATGCTAGCGGGTGTTTGAATATGATTGACCTAATATATTTGATATTGCCAGAGATAGTGGGTATAGCACTGCTCTACTTGAAAAACGCATTTCACTCAAACTTGTCATCGAAAACAGTAAGCTACGGAGCTATGGCGGTGACCCTGGTTATCCTATTTCTTGGGATAATTTTCGGATTCGACGGGTTTAACCTTATGATATCCAAAGCGATCGATTTCTCAGTAAGCTTTAACCTAAATGGTATAAGCCTTCCGTTTCTTTTCCTCGCGGTGCTGCTTCCGATACTGGTGCTGCCTTCGTACAAGTATGACATCGCGGATAGAGACCTAACATTCAACGCGCTGCTCCTTGTGATCTATGTCTCTCTTATAGCTGTATTCATGTCATCCAACCTTCTTTCGCTTTTCATGTTTATGGAGATATCGCTGCTTTCTGCCTTCTTTGCTATATTTCTGTGGGGTGGAGACGGCTCATTCAATTCGGCGATGAAATTCCTGATATTTACCCAAATATCGAGCATGCTCATATTAACGTCTTTCCTGATGGCCTTTCTTTACACTGGTTCCTTCAGCTTGAGCTCGATAGCCTCTCTCTTGCACGGCGCAAATTCAATGTACCTGAGCATAATGCTTTTATTGATTATCATAGCCGCGATCATAAAGTTCCCCGTATTTCCTCTCCATGTATGGATGCCAGGCGCGTACTATGACTCCGCAACAAGCATAACGGCGATGCTGTCTGGACTCTTTTCAAAACTCGGGGGGTATGTCCTTCTACTCTTCATTGTATTCCTCACACCTAACGCAGTGGGATACTTCTCAATGCCAGTGATGGTACTAGCTGCCATTTCCGCATTCTACGCTGCATTCGTGGCACTCTCAAAGAAGGATTTAAAGCTGATGTTCAGCTACTCCAGCATGCTTTACATGAGTCTGGCTTTGATGGGAATGATGTCTAACAACCCGATAGGAATAGAAGGCAGCATTTTCTTGATGGTAAGCTATGGGTTCATTTCCCCTCTTGCATTCGTACTGACAGGCTATTTGAAGTCGCAGGCAGGGACGACTGACATGACCAAGGTGGGCGGGCTTATGAAGAAGCTACCGGTATTTGCGCTCTTTTTCTTCATCGCTATATTTGCGTCTATAGGCGTACCTGGCTTCAGTAATTTCATTGGCGAGTTCCTAGTCTTCTTGGGCGCATTCAAGTTCTACCCGTTGCTGATTATTTCGATCGTCTCGATGCTGATAGCGACCGGCTACTACCTATCCTCGATAAAGATGGTGTTGTTCGAAAAATTCCTTGGGCCAGTTAGGAAACTGCGCGATTTAAACGGATCAGAACTTATCCAGGCAGGAGTGTTCTCGCTTGTTATAATTATTTTAGGCATTTTGCCTTACATATTGCTGAATAGCATAAACTTGGGAGCGGTATGATGATGAATGTACAGTACATGCTGATAATTGGTGCCTTGTTGGTGCCGCTGGTTGACCTTCTTAGGAGACTGCTGAAGGTGAAATCCACCAAGTTCATACACTATCTTACGGTGATTATACTTGCGCTGGCATTCGTATTCGAGCTACTTTTCGGAAACCTGCAGTCGTCTCTGTTCAACTCCACTTCATACTCTTACTTCATAAACGGCTTCATCCTGCTGCTGTCTACGCTGATTTTCAGCTTCATGGTGCTCCATTTTGATAAACTTGACACTTACATAGACACGCTCTTCATAATGACCGTATTAGGTGCAACTCTCACCGTGATATCAAGCAATTTCCTTTCATTGATAATATCCTTGGAGCTGATGTCGATCCCCTCATACGCATTGGTCCTGATAGTCAAGGATAAAAGGCACCTGGAAGGCACATTCAAATACCTGTTCATAAGCATACTTTCAATAGCACTGCTTGTTTTCGGGTCTTCGCTGATATTCTTATCATCTGGTTCATTAAGCTTCTCCAGTGTATCCACTGTGAATTACCTGCTGTTCCTTCCAGGCATAGCCATAGTGCTTGCGGGAGTGTCATATGAAGCGACTCTTGTGCCGTTTCACTCATGGGCACCTGACACATACGACGCCGCAGACTCAACCGTAACCGCGTTTCTCTCATCCGTGCCGAAAGCTGCCGGATTGATAGCGATAATACACCTGTTCATATACGCATTTCCACTGGCTCAGAAGTTTATGCTTGTTGTCCTAATGACTTTAGCGATAGCCACAATAATAGTGCCGAGCATAATCGCGATATCGCAGTCCAAGCTGAAGAGGATGCTTATATATTCAAGCATCGCCCAGTCCGGCTTTGCGTTCGTAGGCGTGTCCCTGCTCTCCACGATAAGCATTTACTCTGCTGTCTTCTACGTGTTTGCGTTTGCAACCGCTGATGCTCTGGTGTTCCTTTCATTCTCCATGCTTGAAAGCAGAGGTGTGTCATTGATAAGTGATTTAGGAAAGGCAAAGAACTTGAGCAGAGTGTCGATTGCAGGTTTAAGTCTCGGTCTGCTCTCATTGGCTGGATTTCCTCCAACTATCGGATTCTTCGGGAAACTGCTTATATTCATGTCGCTGATATTCCAGGGGTATGTTTGGATAGTGATAGTATTGATAGCTCTTCTTCTTTTCTCAACGTTCTACTATTACAACGTGTTCAGGAAGATGTACAGAAAAGGGCCATTCTCCGTAAAATCTAACTATATAAAGCCGGACATAAAGTGGGTTTTGAAAGAAGCGATAATCATCATCCTGATGGTTATGATATTTGCTGGGATAATGCTAGTGAGCGCCGCTTAAGATCTCTTTGCAGTGCTACTTAGGACTTCTTCTCCTTCAGTTCCTTCATGTGAAGCTCATTTTTCAGCTTGGAGATTTTCTTCTTTAGGCTTCTGTACTTTCCGGCATCAGCTGGCTGCAGACCCTGTGTCTTCTTTATGTTCATCTTTAGAAGCTCCATCTCCAGGTCCTCTATTTTCTCTTCCATCGCTTATATTTATACCTCCCAACTTACTACTTTTTGTGACTATGGTCACCTTTATGCCTATGACACCTCTCTTCAAAAGAAGCTGCTTCTGTCCCTTCCTAACACCGTAATCTTCTATTTGTCCTGATTTAGGCAGTATGCCGCCGTTAGGTCTGAACTTGAAATGCGCTGCCCTCTCCTTTATGACTCCACCCATCTCTATCTCAGCCCCTATTGCACCTGCTGACATTATTGAATCCAGCATTTTGTGTGCGATCACCTTGTATTTTAACGGGCCAAATCTAGCCACTCTAAATGCCAGCGCGTCGGCCACCACATTAGGATCAAGCATGGGATCCTCACTCTCCTCGACTTCTATTCTTGGAGGGCTCTGCTCAAATATCTCGCCCAGTTTCTTTGATGCTATCCTAAGCTCATTCGAGGCGCGGTTTATAATAGCCCGCGGTTTAGGGGTCCGTATTACGACTCTCTCGCCGAGCGGCGTCTTTTCCAGTTTTATATCGCTTATGCCAAACTTACTGAAGAGCTTGAACAGGTAATCCCTTGTTACCTGCTCCTTCATCAGTGCGTTTATCATTTTCTTTGGTTGCATCGTTATTGTTTTCCTCCTTCTTCTCATTTGTTGCTTCTACTGCCGGAGCTGGTACAGAAGCTTTCTTCTCTTCCTTTGGAGCCTTTGCTTCGGCTTCGCCGAATACGATCAGGTTGGTGAACTTCCCGTGCCTGTACACCGCGCCGCTTGGAAACCTAGGGTACTTCCCCCTACCAAGCGAATATTTTTTAATGATAATTGAGGCTTCGTCCAAATTAATATTTTTAGCGTTTGATTTTAGTTCTTTCAGCAGAGATATAACGAACTTCGTCGCTCTCTTTGGATATCCTCTTGGCACCCCCGATTTGTGCCCTTTGCCGCCATACTTATTGAATGGGATAAACCTTTTCTCCTCCAAAACACCGTCAAGGTGCTTTATCGCCTTGTCCAGGTTTTTCCCTGTTACGCTCTCCATTATCTCGTGCACATGCTTCAATGACACTTGCACTCTCTCACTCTTGGCTGAAACTTGTTTTATCATAACTACTTAATCGGCACAAAGCTGCTTGACCTTGTCGCAGACAAACCAGGAGTTCCGTGTCTGACCTGCTTGACGGTGATAGCGAATTCCCCAAGCCTGTGGAATACCATGTCGGGCTTTATTGCTACAGGCACAAATTCCTTCCCATTGTGCACATTTATCGTTATGCCAACAAATGAAGGTAGGATGAACATCTCGCGCAGATGCGTCTTTATGGGCTTTCCATTTTTCTTGGCTTTCTCTACCTTCTCGATCAGCTTCTTCTGTTGATCCGTGAAGCCGCGCTTCATCCTTCTTCTTAAGCTTGAATTGACAACGCTAGCCAGCTGATCTACTGGTATCTTTGATAGGTCTTCAACGCTCTTGCTTTTAAACTTGAACTCTTCCATATCACTTCACGCCAGTCCTCCTCGGGGCTATAGTTCCTACTTTCGCACCGGGTGGAGCATTTCTTGAAACGCTCTTCGATTTGTGCTGAGAGCTCCTTCTTTTTCCTCCGAACTTGTGCTCATACGCATTCATGGCGACGGCTGCGGTTAGAGGCCAGTACCTGCCTCTTGCTCTCTTGAGATGGTAATTGTTGCCCGCTTTGTAAAGGGGCTTGTTCATCCTGCCGCTGTTTGAGATCACTCCGACCACTGCCCTGCAATTCTCATTTATATCTATTATCCTTGAGCTTGGCAGCTGAATCGATACGATTCCTTTTTCCTTCTTTATGACCTTGGCGCTTAGCCCTCCAGACCTGACAAGTTTCCCACCATCGTTTGGCCTCAACTCTACGTTATATACGTTTGCACCTGTGGGAATATTCTTAAGCGAATCTATGCTGCCCGTCCTGTCCCCGCCCTTCAAAAAGGTCAGGATTTGGCCGACATATGCGCCGTTAAAAGCTGGCAGATATGATACTGTGCCGTCTTCGAACCTTATTTCCATCAACGGAGCGGTCCTGTAACTATCGTGTATTATGTCCTCTACCTTGAAATTCATCGCATTATTGCTACTTATGATCCTGGTATCCGCAATAGCCTTGAAAGTATTGGCTCTGAAGATCCTGCTCTTTCCTCTCCTCCTCGATCTAGGGACTTTCATAATTCCTTTCTTAACAACTTTGTATTATTTAAATACGCACTTAAGCGCGGATTAATTCTAATTCTATTTTCACGTATTTATATATTTTCATGTCTACTATAGTATCGTGCGTGGCGCTGTATGTGATTTACCGTCGGAGGAAGTCCGTTCACGGCAAAAACCGCACTGCAGCAATGCAGTACAGCAAACTGTAGGCAACCGAACAGAAATGATACCCGAGCCGCAAGCTAAATATGAGGCGAGGCCGATTTTTGCGGATGAGGGATGAAACAGCGGACCTGCGGCGTGCAAACCCTATTTGGGCGCTCAGTCGAATATTACAACGCATTACAGTGATACCACTTTAAATGGTGGAGATGCGACAGAAAACGGGCTATTCAGCGCCATGCATTAATTGCGTTATACAACCGACAAAACACCGCTTTATTTTTCATGTTTATAAATAAAGAGCACATAATTATTTGAATGGAGACAATACCAAAAGATAAGATACAGAACCTTACAAATATAGCGTATTCTATGATAACCGATATAACTTCCATAGAAAACTCACTTAACAATGTATCTGTGATTATTGGGAGAGGTGGAACGACAAAGGCTTACCAGCAGGGTACCGCGTCACCCTCATCTACGGCTAAACCTGAGGAGAAAAATGACAACCTTAATGTCTCCAACATACCAAATATGCCAAGTATGCTGACTCGCTCAGCAAAAAATATAAATGAGGAGCAGTACACCAGTCAGTTTGAAGCAGAAGAAGAAACAAAGAAAAAGACCTCCGAGGACCTAAAGAAGGAGCTTGAGAAGCTAAATTCTATGACTCTTATACCATCGAAAGGAATAGGACTGAAGGGAGGCGGGGAAAACGAACAGATAGACGAAAGCCAATATAGGATAGAAAACGGGCAGAAGATAAATCCAAACCTGACAAAAGAACTTGGTGAGTTGGAGTCGAGATTCGGCACCAAACAGCAAAAGTCCAAAAATTTCAGCGAGGAGGAAGAAAAGGTGGAGACGGAGACTGCTGAGCCTAAATCTACTGGCACAACAAACCCGATGGAAGCGCTGCTGAGACTGATAAACGAGAAGAAGTCAATATCCGTGTCAGATGCTGCCAAAACCTTAAATTTTGATACATACTTAATAGAAACTTGGGCTAAACTGCTCAGCGATAACAACAAGATTAAGCTCGAGTATAAGCTTGTGGGTAATCCAGTGCTGAAGGCTAAATGAATATGGAAACGGATAGGGTGATATCAGGCATAGAAGGATTTGATGAGGTCACGAAAGGCGGAATACCAAGAGACGATATAGCACTGATAACCGGCACACCCGGTTCCGGAAAGACAACCTTCTCGCTGCAGTTCTTGGCGTATGGAGCCAGGCACGGGGAAAATGGCGTCTACTTCACACTTGAAGAGAGTGCAGAGTCGGTAATAAAGACCTTCTCTGCGTTTGATCCTGGCGTGCGTGATTTGATAAAAGCAGGAAAATTGAGAATCGTCGACGTGCCGCTGATAGACTATGACGCTCTAAAGCAGACCATAACAACCGAGATAGAATCCATAAATGCGACAAGGGTCGCTATAGACTCTATAACGTACCTGCAGATGTTCTTCCCCGATATAATGTCGATAAGAAAGGGGATAATGGAAATTTCCTCAATCCTCAGGATGCACAAATGCGCGGGCTTCCTTATAGGGGAAATACCCTACGGAGAAAATAAACTATCCGCATTCGGGGTGGAAGAATTCGCAGCCGATGCGGTAATTGCACTGTACCTGATAGAGAGGCAGGACACATTCATAAGGGCAATAAGGGTCGTAAAGATGAGGGGAACAGACCATCTTACTAAATTCTGCCCAATGGAGATAGTGAATGGGAAGGGATTAATCATATATCCAAACGCTGAGCTGTTCACAGACGTTGAAAACAGATGAGCAAAATAGAGTAGGGTTTGAAAATTATGGATCTTTGGATAGAAAAGTACAGACCAAATACATTCAATGATGTCTTAGGACAAAAAGACACGATAGAAAAGCTAAAGGCTATGGCAAAAGCCGGCGAAGTGCAGCATATGATCCTATCCGGCCCGCCGGGTGTTGGAAAGACCACCTCTGCGATCGTGCTTGCTAAAACTATATTTAGCGACCAATGGTCTCATAACTTTATCGAGTTGAATGCGTCAGACGACAGAAAACTCAGCGTGATTCAGGGGAAGGTTAAGGAATTCGCGAGGTCCAAACCCATAGACGCACCATTCAAGATGATACTTTTTGATGAAGCGGATTCGCTTACGCAGGAGGCGCAGCAGGCACTTAGAAGGATGATGGAGGAGTACAGCGGGACATGCAGGTTCATATTCAGCGTGAACTACCAGAATAACATAATAGAGCCAATACAGTCAAGATGCGCGATCTTCAGGTTCAGATCTCTGTCAGAGGAAGACGTCTATGAGTTCATAGACAAGATCGCAGAAAAGGAGAGCTTGGAGATTGACGATGAAGCAAAGAAGGCGCTTTTCTTCGTTTCGAAGGGGGACCTTCGAGCCCTGACTAACTTGATGCAGTCCCTCTCCACCGTTTCAAAGGAGATAGAGGCAGAGGTCGTCTACAAAAGCAGCGGAACAGTCAATGTAGAGCAGCTAAAGAAAGCTGTCGAGCTTGCATTGTCTGGTAGATATTTAGAGTCGAAGGTCATAATATCCTCATTCATAGACCAAGGCGTCGGGCCAAAAGAGCTGATATCAGAGATCTTTGAGCTGATCACATCCTCAAACGTGAAGGTAGATGAGAAAATGAAGGGCTACATAGTAGAGAAACTTGCGGAATCGGAGTACAGAATAGTTGAGGGAGCCACGCCGTTCATACAGCTGCAGTCTTTCTTTGCCTTTCTCTCCTCACTGAAGAGATAATATGCAGCTTCCAAAAGAGACGCTATCTAACTTTGTAGAGAACAGCTATGGTAGGATAAAGAGCCAGTTTATATCTGCAATCGAAAGAGGCAAGAAAAGGTTCATATTCAGCGGAGCGTACGGGACTGGTAAAACATTCCTGGCAAGGGCCTTCGCAAACGACAGCGGCCTGGACTTCAAGGAGACAAACCTTTACACACTAGAATATGGAGACGAGGATGACGTGTCCAAGGTGTTTTACTCTTATATCACGCAGGAGGCAGTGTCAACCAGCCTTTTCTCACAAAAAAAGAAGCTGCTTTACATAACCGACATAGAGAAACTGATGAAGGTGAACCCGTCCATACTGAAAAGAATAAAGGACATAAGTGATACTGTGATAGTCTTCGAATCGCACGGAAGCGACATATTCAGGGCTGACAGCCGGCAGTTTATTTCAGACTACATCATCATAAACTTCTACAAGATAAACGCAAAGAATGTTGATTTGTATCTGCGCAAGGTTGCAGCAATGAACTCGATAAATATAAGCGGCGCCAAGCTTGCGGAAATTGCCGCAAATTCAGACGGCAATATTATGAGCGCAATAACAGATCTAGAATTTTATTACACCACGGGAGGAGTGATTCCGATCCATAGGAATCCAGATTCAAACATATTTGCCAGACTCAACTCCATTTTCTCGGGAAACGTGTCCAGTGTGGATACTTACCTCTCATCGCAGCAGGAGGTTAAAGTATTCGAGATATGGCTTGCAGAGAAGATTCCACTCGTGTTTGAGGGGCATTCTTTGTATATGGCATTTGAATACCTGTCCTTCTCAGACTTGCTTCTGAACAAGATAAAGGCACAGAACTGGGTATTCTTAAAATACATCAGGTTTCTTCTTTTCGATGCAATAGGTTCACTGTCCAATGGGATGCCTGCAAGAGTTGACTACTCGGGTCCTAAATGGAATCTGTACTACTGAGCGTCTCTCTTCACTGTTATCGGCAAAACACCCTTCTCAAATTCCCTAAGCGCTATTTGCAGGTAAGTGTCTGTTGATTTGCTTACCTTTACAAGCGCAGGGGCCCCGAAGGAAAGCTGCAATGCTCTCGCGCCGACTATCCTGGTCTTCTCAAACTTTGTATATTTCTCCATAATCACGACTTCAGCTTTTCGATAAGCATACTCTTTATTTCATCCTTGTACTTAAAGGCTTCATCCACGCAGGTCTCTATCTCTTCCTGTTTGAAGTAACCTACACCGCCCTTCTGCATAGAGTTTATTCCTTTGCCTATGCCTATACTTAGCCTTGCGTCGGCTACAGTCTCCTCCAGTGAATTTCCATCCAAGAAAACAGCGTCTCCTATCTTCACGAATGTGCTGCTTATCGGCGTGTTATCTATGTTTATAGGCAACTTCATCTTTCCTTCCTTGCCTTCTACGCTATATTCTGCGTCCAAAAGTGCAGCCAAGGCCGCCACGTTAGAAGCATCAAGAAGGTTGCCGTCATTATTTATGGCGTATATGTCTATGAACACAAACAGGACCTTCGATCCAGGTGTCACACACAGCTGTTTCATGTCTATCATCTTTGACTCCCTTATCGCCCTATCTGTAACTCTACCGACCTCAACAGAATATATCAGCCTGTCAGCTGGGTAGTTTGCAGCGAGTTCTGATGCTTCGAAATTTACGTTTAATGAACCCTCATCTGGCCTGTCAGGATATGGTTCTCCCGGAAGAACCTTAACGCCAGCTATGACCTTCGTCTCCCCCAACTCAACGTAAGCAGACCCGTCTGCATGGTTTGAAACCTTCGTCTTTAATACTATGTTTCTCCTTTCAAATGGCTTCCTCTGGTCTGATCTTAGCCCACTCTTAGCCAACTCTCTCAGATATGAATAATTTTCTACGCTCATACTTTCTCCATGGCAGAGAACTGCTCTTCAAGCTTCTTAGCAAGCTCTTGGGTTATCTCGCCTTTCTTAAGCATCTTGCTGATAGCTTCATTGTCGACTGCCTCAGCTGCCTGCCCCGTTATCTTCACATGCATGTTTATGTCCACCAGCTTTGCGAACTTAGGGAATATCTCTATTCCAAGGGTTAGTATCCTCTCTTCGCTTTCCTGGCTCCTCACAGTCAGGATATTCTTTTCTGGATCCAAATCATATTCCCTGCTCCCCCAGTTTCCCCTGACTGACACCTTCATACTCTTTACCCCGTTGTCATTCACGATGTCCGTAGATATTCCTTCTATCCTATAAGACGTGCCGTTCGGCCTAGTTACGATCACCTTGTAAAGCTTCTTGTCTGCAGGACCGTATCTGCTCAGCGTCTTGCTTATGCCGTCAGCCACCTGCTTCTCGTCAACCTTCCCTAGTATTTCCTCCGCGAAATCTGTCAGTATGGTGTAGCCGGCTGACTTAAGCGAGTGATGCCCTGTTATCGTAGGCATTGCCTTGCCCCTTATCTTGTCCAACTCATACTTGTCTTCCCTGCTTATGAGTACAAAGTACTTCTTTACGCCGCTGTATAGCAACCCTGGCTTGTCCGCCTCCTCAAACTTCTTGGATATTTCCTTCTCCTGTTTTATGAGGTCCTCCAATTCCGCTTTTAAAACGGATTCGTCCTTGTCCTCCGCACTCTGAGTCCATAGGATGCCCCAATCCTTCAAGTCAAGGTTCTTTGCGATGTCATAGAGCTTGTCCTTGCCCTCCTTTGACCTTATCCCCCTGCTCATCTTCGTGAAACCGTTCTTTATTATTATCAGGTCGTCTCCGAAAAGTCTTATCTGTGTCGAAAGCATCGCCTTGCCGTCGTAGCTTCCCTTTGATTGGACAAGTATCTTCGACCCCTGCTTTACATAGCCCCAGAAGTTCTTGAGGTCTAATACTCCCTTTTCATCTCCATTCAGCGAGACGATTATTGATTTTGACCTCTGGTCAGTGCTGTCTATTATACCGCAGTAGATCTTCCCGATGTCCTCCTCATAGAAGAAGCTGGATTTGCATACTTTTTTCAGCACTTGAATGACCTTATCGCTGTCATTTCCGTACACGTATACGCCTGCCTTTGTCTCCAAGTCCTCAATAACGACCGTCGGCCTGTCCTCGCTCTGAATTTTGAAAAGTTCCTTTATAGCGTCGTTGGCCTGAGTGACCTCGACCCCCTCATCAATCAACAGCTTAGTTATCGCTGTAGAGTATATTCCCCTAATCTTTACTTTCATACGTAAACCTCCTCTTAAGAGCAGCTTTCTCTAGCTCATATATTTTATTCGCTTCCTTCCTGCCAAGCTCTATGGCTTTCTTCAATTCATCCTTGCTGACCTCGCCGTCCAGCTGAAGCAGGACTATCTCATCCTTTGAAGGGAGAAAAGCAATTGGTATATCGGTAGCTCCTCCCTCATAGTCTTCCTCTGCCTTGCTTAGATCCGCGACTATTGAATCACCGATCTTGCCGACTGCTACCGCAGCTATCAAATCTCTCATCGGCAGGCCCGCATCTGCGCATGCCATCGACGCCGCAGTAAGACTGGCGCACCTCGTGCCTGCGTCTGCCTGGGTTATGTAGACGTATACGCTGATCATCGAGCTGGGAAATTCTTCCAGCATTATCGCCCTGCTTAATGCATTTGATATAACCAATGATATCTCCATATCTCTTCTGTCAATGCCAGGCTTTGCCCTGTCCGGCACAGAGAACGGCATCATGTCATACTTACATATTATTATCCCTTGGTCAGACTTTTCTAGGTGCTTTGGCTTTACCTCAGCTGGCCCGTACACCGCAGCTATTGCTTCTGTTCCACCTATCTTGAATCTAGCACTGCCATTGGCATTCGGAACTACGCCTGTTTCCAACTCTATTGGTCTTAGCTCATCAAACTGCCTTTTATCCAATCTTTCCTCGTACATATTTCCTCCTATTCCGCATTGTTCTTTTGAGAGGTGTATCTGTCCAGTATCTCCCTCACCTTACCAGATATGTCTCCCATGTAAGAATTTTCATCTATTACATTGATTGCAGCAAGCACTGCCTCCATCCCCATCTTATCTCCATTGACCCAGGCAACGCCATTCTTACCAAGCAGGATATCACATTTCGATCGCTCCCTAAGCAGATTTATCATGGTTCCCTCCTTGCCGATTATCCTCGAGATCTTCATTGGGTTGAATCTTACCAGCATACTTGCCGGAAGCTTACCGTATCTTCCACCCCTTAAGCCAAGGCTTGAGGAAAGATCCTTCCCCACCCTTATTATTTTCGCGTAAACAACGTCGCCAACATCCATAAGCTCAGACAGATCCTCTATTCTATACCCCGTGTTCGCTTCTCTCGCATCCAACCTACAGTAGTGAGATGTGTCGATATCAACCGCCCAGTAAGTCCCCTCCACAGCAGCTATCTTCCCTATTATCTCATCGCCCTCCTTCGGTATGTAAGCGCCATTAAGCTGCGTAACGTTTATCCAGTCCTTGTTGAGTATCACTGTGCCAAAATACTTCGAGAATATCTTCTTATCCTCGGTATATGTGCCGCTCCCTCCAACTCCCTCATCTGCCAGCATCTCTCCCGGTGTAACAACATCGTAGTTCTTCACAAATAACATATTCACTCCTTCGTTGACACGAGGCTTATCGTCCCATGTGTCAACTCTTTCAATTTACTCAGCAGCATGTCCCTATCTTTCGGACTAACTGTGAATTCTACCCTTATCTTCGCCCCCTCCAGATCGCTACCCTTAACCTTTGCGAACCTCTTTACTGCGCTTAGAACCACGCTTGAGTACTGCGGATCCGCCTCGGCAATGTAGGAAAACTCCCCAATCTTCAACGGAAGGATCGACTTCAGCTTGCCTATGAGCTCCTCCACCTGCATCTTCTCAGGCTTCTTAAGGTCAAAATTATAGTGCACCTGCTCCAACGCCAGCTCTATCCTCTTCCTTGGTATTGGCAGATTGTTGGTGGCGTCTATCGCCGTAGACACTATCTCATCTATGACTCTGTTCTTCAAGGCGCCCATCTGCTTTTCCCTGTATGCAGCACTCACCTGGACTTCCCCTTCCTTTATTATCTTCAAAGCTGCCTGATACACATCGTCAGTCTTCAGATGGTCCTTGAGGTTCCCAGCAACTTCCCCTTTCTTTGCGTCTTTGAACACCTTGTCGACAAGCAGCGCACTTTCTATGTCATTTGACTTGCCATTCTTTATGTCCATCGCCTTGTCACAGTCGACCCAAATCTCAAATCTCTTGTCCTTTATCTGCAATTTGGCTATGACTTTATCCTCTACCATAAATCCTAATTTCTTACATTATCTCTTACAAGTATGACTCTATCTCCTTAAGGCTCATCCTGCTAAAACCACTCTTGTCTACGACGACGATGTCGAACCTGCTTGGGCTCAGCTTTATTCCGCTGGCCTTGAACGCCTTTATTGCCAGCTTTATCAGTGTATCCTTGTCGGAGTTCAGCTGGTAGTTTCCTTCCAGATACTTGTTTATTTCTGTTGAGTTCTCGCCTATGGCGACTGCATTGTACTGGAAGAATATCCCACTTGGCTCAAGCATATAAAGTACTGGCTTGTCCGCCTTGAAACCGCCGTACAGGATGCTTACGCCGTACGGTCTCGCTCCACCGTATTGGGTGAATGCCTGCATTTCTGTGCTTATTGATTTTATCAGCAATAGAATATCCGCAGGCTCGTTGTAGGTTATCATGTGTTGCTGGGCCTCGAGCTGCGACTTCTCTATGAGCACTCTCCCATCAGCGATCATCCCAGACATCGCTGCTGCTATGTAACTGTTGATCTTGAATATCTTCTCTACGCTGTCTGGCACTATCAACTTCTCTGTCTCTGGTAGTCTCTTGTCAGCTGCCAAAACGACGCAATTCTTCCCCACCAGGCCTATAGCCGCCGAACCCTGTGATACGGTCTTTCTTGCGTATTCTACCTGCAAAAGTCTTCCATCCGGGCTGAAAAGCGTTATAGCGCGGTCATAACCCATCATGTCACTCTGTAACTGTTCCATAGTCTTTTAACCTCCCCTTTAATCTCTTCAGACTTCCACTGTTGCTCAGTGTTATAAGGTTGAATGGAAATGCTCTTTCCATTAATGATAAAGTAAATATAACTTGGTATTTATATTTATTGCTCACCCTTATGACACCCAATAATCCGCCTTTTTCCCTTAAATACACGTCATCCAACACCTTAAGGTTTGATTTTATGCCCAAAGTGGGCTCAAACTTGTTGATGGTTGAGTAGACCAGGTCCCTGAATTTCTCAACGCTGTCGATGGCGGAAACCTTCACCAGTATATACCTCTTCTTATACCTCATCATTTTCTATTCCTTGTCAAATCTGTACATCAGATAAACGATGAAAGCTGCGATGACTATGCCTATTGCAGTCAATGTATATGGGTTTACATTTATGCCCAACGCACTGTCTATCCAGCTGTAGAAGACCGCGACGAAGCCGAGGAAGAAAGCGAAACCTATCATCGTCCTCTCTATCATCCTTTCAAAATTATGCTTCTTCATCTATGAACTAAGGAGAATTTGATATTTATAAGTTTATTTTTTGAATTGAAGATGGACATAAGCGAGGCCCGATAAACTGTAACCTCTTTCTAGCGTCTATGTTATGTTAAGCTTAAGATAATTCTCTTTTGTCTTGTCCGCAGTCAGCTGGTCTAATTTTATGTCAGTTATCCCAACTGTCTTTAGGAAATAAAGACAGCTATCGCATGCCCAGTAATGACCAACTAAGTACAAACTAGCTCCATTCAATTTCTGAAGTTCTTCTGCTGTGAAATATGATCTGATTTCATTTTCAGAAATATCCAAGTGGCTTGCAAATTTCGCTATGTTTTTATTGTCTCGTTTTGAGCTAAGATTAAGGCAAGCCATCCTTTCCGCGTGTATCGGTCTGCATAGTTCGTAATGAGTACCAGTAGTTATATTTGCTCTTGGGCATACTGATAATTTATCGCCGTATTCATGCCCCTCTGGAGCACAGGAGTTCGAGCCTATTGAGAGAATGCGGTACTTGTTCAGTGTGGAGTCATATCTTACGACGCCTGCCGCAGTATGTGTTTTGAGGCAATTCGAGTTTGAAAGTGCCTGTCTAATCCTTTTCCAAACCTCCTCCTCACCGTCTAAAAGCAATTCTTCTAATTTTTCTTCTACCATAATTTAAGATGCATAATGCAAATTATAATTAATCTTAGAGGATAACTATTATATAAATGTTTATTATGGCGATAACAGGTACAAATGTAAAACGTTCTAAAGGAGAAAAACGCAATAAATAATAGAAGTAACTGTCTCTTTATTTTTCTATGACTTTCTGACAAAGTCCGATTACTTTATCTGTAGCTTTTGAGTAAGCATTGAAATCGCCCTTCAAATCTGATATTTTTATGTTTGAACTGAAAGTGTAGCCTGCCGGACCCCTCCTTTTGAGCAATTCCCTGAAGGTATCTATGATTAGATTTTCATTATCAACAAATTCCTTCGGCAGCTTTGTCTTTTCCTCCGTAAAAATCTTCATTACTAGTGGGATGACGTCATGAACTTTTGGATAGGTTACGCCAAATCTTACGAGCACTCCCTTAAGTGCTATCTCTACCGACATCTCCAAGGAATACAAGCCTATGTTATAATCGCCATGCTCACCTGCAAGCACCCCCGTCTTAAACCACCTTTTCGCATCTTCTAATGCGTCTGCCGCTTCATTTCTTTCCATTCATCCACCAGTGGTGCTGGTCTTTTTCGTATTATACATGAAATTTCGTATTATATTGTCTTTATCAAGTAAGATGATGCCATTTTTCCTTATCTCATTGTATATCATTCTATTTTCATTTAAAGAATCAACCTTTACTATCAGCGGGCTCACGTAGAAGCCATACCCCTTTTCGAAGATCTCCTTCTGCATAGGATAGAGTTTTTTGTCGATTTTATCTGTGTAATGCAGGCATTCTATCGAGTTATCCTTAACAACTATAAAAAGATCTATGTCGCTGTATTTGTCCCATGTTCTTTTTACAAGTGATCCAAAAAGAACGGCTCCGATGACATTGTTGTTTTCACTTAATTCACGGATGTACGCCTGAAGGTAAGCCCTTACTGAATCATCGAGTAAAGATATAGCAAGCTCCTTATTCAACGATTCTTTTATTATGTCTCCAAAACTCATCTTTTTGCCGTATAATTTTACGGCGTTTTCTTTTGCTTCCTTAAGTATTTTATAGGCATCTTCCTTTAACAAAGTCTGCTTCCACTTTCCCATATTATATGTATAATAATTTTATATATAAATATCTATCTAATACAACTGCTATTATTTAGAAGGGGTTAAGGGGGTACATTTTGAAGCAATTCACAATGACCTAAAACATTTTAAATCTGAAAACACAATGAATAGAAGAGGGCGTGTAGCTTAACCTCGGAGAGCATGCGGTTGAAGCCCGCACCATGGGAGTGCAAATCTCCCCATGCCCATCTATGTGACAT
>JADFAP010000025.1 GCA_015121965.1 Candidatus Acidifodinimicrobium mancum | reverse complement strand
GGATCTGAGGATGAGGAGATCGCCAAGGAGCAGTCAGTAAATGATATAGTTGCGAACGGGCTTAAGATAATAAGAGATACGGTCAAGGAGTCTAAGTCCACGCTCATCTTCACAAATACCAGGGAGACGGCTGAGATGCTTGGCTCCAGGCTGAATCGGTTCCTAAGCGACAGCAAGCTAGAAGTACACCACAGCTCCCTTTCAAAGGAGGTTAGGACAGACATAGAGAATAGATTCAAGGAAGGGAAGATAGATGTGGTGATAGCAACCAGCTCGATGGAGCTAGGGATAGACATAGGAAATGTCGACATGGTTATCCAGTACATGTCGCCTAGGCAGGTGATAAAGCTGATCCAAAGGGTCGGCAGGTCAAACCACAGCCAAACAGGAGTGTCAGAGGGGAAGATTCTGACGATAAATGTGGATGATTATCTAGAAAGTGAATCAATAAACTTCAACCGAAAGAATGGCATACTGGAGAGGATAGATGTGCCTAGGAACAGCTTGGATATACTCTGTCATCAGATCGTTGGATGCGTCATCGACGGGGTAGACAACAGAGATGACATATACAACCTCATACGAAGTTCCACAGTTTATTCCTCGCTTGAAAAAGATGACTTCAAAAAAGCTGTTGATTTCCTTATAGATCACTACATGCTTAGGGAGTACAATGGGAAGCTTGTAAGGACGAAGAGAGGACTGATATTTTACGTGTCAAATATCTCCTCGATACCTGACACGAAGACATTCATGGTGATAGACAACCAGATGAATAAGAAGATAGGGACCCTTGACGAGGAATTCATAGCTGAGCACGGGACTCCAAAGACTGCTTTTGTCATGAAGGGGGAGACATGGAAGATAGTCAACGTTGAGGGGAGAAAGGTCAACGTAGTGAGATCAGAAAGCTCACTGGGGGCGATACCAGCATGGGAGGGCGAACTGATGCCCGTCCACAGGTTCGTGGCGGAGAAGGCTGCCGAGCTGAGAAAGGAATATGTAAGTAAATTTTCTGTGCTGAAGGAGCAGGACACAGCTTTCATAATGCCTGACAGCAAGGATATTGTAATAGAGAGAGTTCAGGGTTATGTCATAATACACTCTACTTTTGGGAACAAGATAAACGAGGGATTGTCATACATTATAAGCGAGGAGCTAAGCGAAAAGATAGGGGAGAGCGTGATGAGCAAGATAGACCCTTACAGGATAATAATCAAGACCCTTCTGCCATTAAAAGAGATGAAAGAGATGCTTAGCAGCATAAAGGACGCAGAAGGAGAGCTCAGGAATAATCTGCGCAAGACCTCGCTCTATACGTATAGATTCATCAATGTAGCCAAGAGATTTGGAGTCATAAGCAGGGCTGCGGACTACACCAAACCGTACATAAGGAACCTAATAGAGATACTGAAGGACACTATAGTCGATGCAGAGGTTTACAATGAGATCTTCAGGGACAAGATAGATTTGGACGGGGTTAAGGATGTAATAGGAAAGATAAAAAGAGGGGAAATAAAGGTGAATGTAAACGATGGAAATGCCTCTCCTCTCTCATACGAAGGACTGGAGGTGACGTACGGTGGGTCGATCGTGAGGCCCTCCGAAGCGAGAAAGACGCTTAGGGACCTTGTGAAGAGCAGGCTGAATGAAACGAGGCTGTACCTTCAGTGCCTGAACTGTGGGTACCGAATTGGAGAGCTATATGCAGCCGACACAGATGACTTGAAGTGCAGAAAATGCGGGGCGAAGCTGATAACATTCTACAAGATAAGATACAAGGAGACCTATGATCCGATAATAAAGAAGTTCCTTAAGAAGAAGCCGCTTAACAAAACAGAAGAAAATATAATGGAGGGAATAAAGCAGAACGCAGCACTGTACTTGGCGTACGGAAAGAAGGCATGCATTGTCGGTTCTGCCTATGGCGTAGGTCCCAGAACAGCAAGCAGGATACTGTCTATGTATGGGAGAGATGAAGATCTAATGATTGACAAGGTTATAGAAGCGGAGAAAAACTACATCGAAACGAAGGAGTATTGGAGCAATTAGACGTTTTTTTACGCATTTTATGGGTTTTTCACTGAATATTCGCCGTAAAACTCCTAAAAATAGGAGATAATCTTGGATATATCACTACTATATGGAACTTAAAACGTCAAAAAGATTACGAATATAACTAAGTAGATACATATATATAGCTGTATATGGGTATGACAATTGAAAAAATATTGAATCCGGAATCGATAGCCATAATAGGCGCATCTAGAAACCCGAATAAAGTCGGTAGCGCAATACTTAAGAATATAAGGCTTAGCTACAGGGGGAAGATCTTCGTAGTGAACCCATTCGCGGACGAAATACAGGGCATAAAGAGCTACAAATCCATCACGAACATAAAGGACAAGATAGACATTGCGGTTATATCTATACCAGCCGACAAGGTGCTAAAGGCGCTTAAAGACTGCGAGAAGAAAAAGGTCGGCGCTGCGATAATAATAAGCGCAGGCTTCAAGGAGATTGGGAAGGCTGGAGAGAAGAGGGAAACGGAACTTAAGTCGTTCCTTAAAAGCTCAAAGATAAGAGTGATAGGCCCGAATTGCCTCGGCGTAATAAATATGGATCCAATGGCCAACATGACCTTCGTGGATCCGAACACAAAGATATTCAAGGGCTCGACTGCCTTCATATCGCAAAGCGGAGCGCTTCTGAGCGCAATTGTAGACGATGCATCCGCAAATGACATAGGCTTCAGCAAGATAATAAGCGTTGGGAACGCAGTAGACATAGATGAAGCGGACTTGATAGATTACCTCAGGGAGGATGAGAAGACTAAATCGATAGTTCTATATTTGGAGGGCTTGGTAAATGGGGAGAAGTTTCTGCGCAGCTTAAAGGAAGCTACGAAGAAGAAACCTGTGATAATACTTAAAGGAGGAAGATCAAATAAAACCTCCTCCGCTGTCATGTCCCACACCGGCTCATTAGCTGGAGATTATAAAGCATATGAGCTTGCATTTGAGGAAGCGGGGGCTATAACTGTGTCAAACGTTGATGATTTGTTCAATTTCATGCGGGACGCGGCAAAGTTCGAGATAAAGACTGATGAAGTAGTCGTAGTGACTAATGCCGGCGGGGGTGGTGTGATAACCTCCGACCATATAAACGAGCAGGGGCTCAAGATGGCTCAAATCGGCGACAAGACTGTGATAGATTTATCTAAGATCCTACCAGCTGAATCAAATCTGCATAACCCAATAGACATGCTTGGAGACGCCCCTCCTGACAGGTACAAAGATACGCTTGAAGTTGTATCTGAGCTTAACAAGCCAACAATAGTCATATTCTCACCGCAAGAGATGTCAATGCCGATGGAGACGGCGAAGGTGATATATGATACGCATTTAAATAAGCCCAATCTTCCACTGTTCTCTGTATTCCTAGGAGGGACTAACGTGGAAAAAGCGAGGAGATTCCTTGTGGAGAGAGGCTTGCCTACCTATGAATATCCAAACGAGGCAGTGGATATAATTAGTGGCCTTTACTTCTACTACTCACACAGGTTTCCTACATACAACAGGTACAAGAAGGAGAAAGCCAAGACAGTCCCATTCAAAAGCAAGGTCAATTCATTTGGAATGAACGCTAAGCTTGTATTCGACAAGATCGGGATAAAGACCGTTACGGGGATGACCATAAGTAAGGAGAACGAGCTGAAGAAGGCCGCTGAAAAGATCGGCTACCCATGCGTTTTGAAGATCTCGTCCCACACTGTAGCGCATAAGAACAAGATAGGAGGAGTGGTGACTGAGATAAAAGACTACACTGAGTTGGAGAAAGCCTTCAAGAGTCTAAACCAGATAATAAAGGATGAGAAGCTCGCTGATGCAAAATTGGAACTTTATGCCGATGCAACCAATGGAAAAAAGAATACGATTGAGATCCTCCTCGGAGGCCATAGGGACCCAGTATTCGGACCAATGATTGCACTTGGGATCGGAGGGGTGTACGCCAACGAGATCAATGAGGTTGAATTTGCGCTGCCTCAGATATCTGACCAGAAGATAGAAGAGTTAAGCGACACAAAAGTTGGAAAGCTCATAATCTCGGCCGGTGGAAACCAGATGCTTGATGAATTCATTGGTTACATCATAAGGCTTGGAAAATTCATGGAAGAGAATAAGAATGTAAAGGACATAGATCTGAATCCCGTGATAATATCAGGTAACGATGCTGTGGCAGTTGACTTCAAGATATTCGTTGAATGAAGTCTTTGTCTAGTCTATCCGCTTGAAGAGATGCCTTCCTATCTTAGGTTTATAAACTATCCTCTTGAACTTCAAGTCCTTCAATGATCCAAATTCCACACCTATCTGCTTGGATATCTCCAAGGCTGTATCCGGCATAAAAGGGTATATCAGGATCGAGAACATCCTCAGCCCTTCGAGCAGATTGTAAAGTGCAACACCAAGCTGCTCACCATTGAGCTTCCACGGTTCCTTATCTGCTATGTATCTATTCAAAGTTCTTATGAACTTCAATATCTCATCCAAGGCCTCATAAATCATAAGGTTATCCATTAAGCCACGTATCTTCTCTATGTCGATGTATTTTTCAATGTCTATGTCTGTCTCTTTGTATATACTGCCATCTATCTCCTTGTAGGATTTCTTACACATTGATACAGTCCTTGAAAGCAGATTACCTATATCGGATACCAGTTCGCCGTTTATCTTTGATATCAGCTCTTTCTCAGAGAAATTACTGTCCTCGCCAAGCTTCACACTCCTTATTAGGAAATATCTCAGAGCATCAGCAGAGTACTTGTCTGCTACTGCGACCGGATCCACAACGTTTCCAAGCGACTTGCTCATTTTCTTTCCGTCCACAGTCAGCCATCCGTGCACCATTATCCTCTTTGGTAGATCTATGCCGGCGGACATCAGCAAAGCAGGCCATATAACCGAATGGAACCAGTTTATCTCCTTCCCTATCACATGGACATCCGCAGGCCAAAACTCCTTGAAGTTCTTTCCGTCAGGCCACCCAAGCGCACTTATGTAATTCGTCAATGCATCTATCCAAACGTAAACGAAATGGCTCTTGTCTGGCCCGAATGGTATCGCCCAAGAGATACTCTTCCTTGTTATATCTAGATCCTTCACCTCTCCCTCAAGTCGATTAGACATCTCGGACATCCTGAAATTTGGGATTATGAAATCTGGATTCTCATCATAGAACTTCAGTATCTTGTCCCTATACTTGCTTAGCCTGAAGAAGTATGCCTCCTCCTTCACTTTCTTGACTTCTCTCCCGCACACCGGGCACTTTCCGTCTACAAGCTGTGAGTCTGTAAGAAACGTTTCGTCAGGCACGCAATACCATCCCTCATATTCTCCTTTGTAGATGTCACCCTTCTCGTATATTTTCTCTATGAACTTGTTGACTGCTTCTTCATGCTCCATGTCAGTTGTTCTTATGAATTTGTTGTACGATATGTTAAGTTTCTTCCATGCTTCTTTGTATTTTACAACAACCTCGTCCACGAACTGCTTTGGAGCTATGCCACTTGCCTCTGCCGCCTTCTGTATCTTTTCACCGTGTTCATCTGTCCCTGTCAGGAAGAAAACATCGTCTCCATTCAGCCTATGCCACCTCGCTAGTATATCTGCTATTATGATAGTATAAGCATGACCTATGTGAGGCTTGTCATTCACGTAGAATATAGGCG
>JADFAP010000011.1 GCA_015121965.1 Candidatus Acidifodinimicrobium mancum | reverse complement strand
TCAGGAGATACTTCGCAGATTCTGACACCAACCCCCTCCCCGTTATTCTACTGCCCACCTTGACACCCTCTACAAAGTCATATTTGTAAAGTAACTTGAAGAAATCAGGTATCTTAGAGTAGTCATGCTCAAAATCGGCGTCAGTCACCACAACCTTTGCATTCTTGTCTTTTATGCTCCTTACTCCATCTGCTACCGCAGTCGCCAAGCCTCTTTTGTCCTCTCTGACAATTAGTTTCACGTTTCTGAAGCCTTTGCATATATCAACCGTGCCGTCATCTGAGTTGTCGTCGACTATCACGACCTTATAGTTTCTTAGCAGAGGCAGCAGAACCCTTAAATTACCAGCTTCCTTGAATGTGGGGATTACTACATATTCATTCGAGGCTTTAGATTTTTCGGCCATAATGCAGTTCCTATGACCCCCTAACTCAATGCCTTGAGTTCGGAACTATATTTCTTTGCGATGCCTTCGGCCTTTTCGACAGCAGATTTCATCTCTGCCTCCGTTAGGTTCCTGCCGTAGACCTCATTCTTGTTGAATTCAAATAGCCATTCGGCCTTGCTCTTGTTGGCTTTGTCAGTCTCTTTTCGAGGGATGACATGAAAATGGAGATGAGCTACGCTTCTTCCCGCGCTTTCCCCTTGCTGTAGCACAAGATCATAATCCTCTGTTTCGGCGAACTTCAAGGCGATGAAGATGGTCCTGTTTAAGAAGCTGACAAGATCTTCCTTCTCTCCCTTATTGAGTTCGGTCAGGTTTTCTACATGCCTTTTTGGAATAACAAGAGAGTGGCCTGGCAGGAAAGCCCTTAGGTTGTATGCAGCGTAATAGTACCTATCCTCATAGAATTTCTCAGCATCTATGATTTTTTTATCGCAAAATACGCATTCCATGGGTCTCCTTAAAGTTGATAATCATATTTACGGCTTCAGTCTCCTCATTGTCCTAGGGAAAGGCACAGCATATGCAATATGCGGTAGCTTGCATATCCACATCACCAGCCTGTCAACTCCCAAGCCGAAGCCAGAGTGAGGTATTGCTCCATACCTCCTTAAATCGATATACCATTCATAGTCCTTAACGTCCAGCCCTTCCTCCTCTATCCTCTTGATAAGTGTTTCTTTATCGTCGACCCTCTGCCCTGCCCCAACTATCTCCCCATATCCTTCAGGTGCTAGGAGGTCATTGCAGAGAACATGTGATGGATCGCTTGGATCAGGCTTGTGGTAGAAAGGCTTGAGCTTAATTGGGTAATTCATTGAAAAGACAGGTGTTTCAAGCTTTGAGGTTATCACCCTCTCCTCATCCGCGCCTAAGTCAGCGCCATATTCAAGCTTCAGCCCGTTCTTGTTTGCTAGGTCTATTATCTCTTCGTATCTCATCCTCAGGAATGGTTTGTTTACTACGTTCTCAAGTATCTTCACATCTCTTTTCAATATCTCCAGTTCCCTCTGATTCTTCTCAAGAACCGTCTTAACTACGTATTTTATCAGCTTCTCCTCAATATCCATTATATCATTGTTGTCAGCGAAAGCAACTTCAGCCTCGGCATGCCAGAATTCAGTGAGGTGTCTCCAAGTCCTGCTCTTCTCGGCCCTGAATGATGGTGCGACAGTGTATATCTTCCAGAGAGAATCGACCATCGCCTCAGCATACAGCTGCCAGCTCTGTGTAAGGTAGGCCTTCTTGCCAAAGTAGTCAACGTTGAATAGGGTCGAGCCCCCCTCTACGCTTCCCCCAACGAAGGATGGTGACTGTATCTCATAGAATCCGTTCTCCTTGAAGAATGAGTGGATGCTTTCAAAGACCGTAGATCTGATCTTCATGATAGATGTAACCCTCACGCTTCTGAACCACAGATGGCGGTTGTCAAATAGGTAGACTTTGTTGTGTCCCTTCTTAAGTGGAAAGGGCTCTGCCAGCCCGAAGATCTTTATGCTGCCGATGTGGAGCTCATATCCTCCCTCTGCCCTTTGGTCCTGTTTTATCGTGCCTTCGACCCCCATGGATGATTCCCTTGTAATCGTGTCTGTCAATTCGAAGGGACTTTCACCTGTATGAGAAACACATTGTATAAGGCCAGTCGGGTCCCTAAGCATTATAAAGACGTTATTTTTGCCCTTTCTGACAGAATTTGCGAATCCTTTGATGCTAACTGTCTTTCCCTCATTCTCTGGCGATAGAATATCCTTTATCAGTACCATTAGGAATATAGGAGAATACTGAAATATAAATCTAAGAGTTCTGTATACCTTTCCTTTCGCGTATCTGCTTGATTATCTGTTCGTAAAGCTCCTTTGGTAATTTCCTGAATTTCTCACCGGCAAGGGACCATGAGCCTCTACCTTCAGTGGCTGATCTTAGCTCGTTTGTGAAGTCAAATGTCGAGGCAACTGGCTGTTCTGCGATTATCACGCCTTTATCTCCTTCCTCTTTGACTTCATTGATTATACCTCTTTTCGACTGTACAAGCGTGCTCACGTTCCCAACATATTTCATCGGAAGATCAATCCTTATCATCTGTATCGGCTCAAGAAGCACAGGATTGGCGTTCATCATCGCCTCCTTTATTGCGTCCCTGACGGCAGGGATAACCTGCGCTGGGCCCCTATGGATTGCGTCTTCATGGAGCACTGTATCAGCAAGGATAACTTGCACGCCCATAACCTCCTCTTTCGCCTGTGGTCCATTTTTCATGACCTCGTTGAATGCCTCGACGCACATGTCTATGACCTCTCCAATATGTATGATGCCCTTTGTGGCGTCCATGAATATGTTATCGCCGTAGGTCGCGACGACCTTCCTTGCGGCGTCTTTGTCCATCCCGGCTTCCTCTAGTTTCTTTCTGTCCTCCATGCTTATCCCTTTGCTCTTGTTTATGTTTATCTCTCCAGCTTCTAGTAAGTCTATTATCGGCAGAGGAAGCGGTTCTACATATATGTAAAACTTGTTGTGCTTGTTTGGAGACTTGCCCTCGACAACACCACTCTTGGTCGTTATGCTCTCCTTGTAGACGACTATCGGCTGGGATGTGACGATATCCACCCCATAGGTCCTTCGAAGCTTGTCCTCTATGACCTCTAGGTGTAGCGTGCCCAACCCGGCTATAAGGTTCTCTCCTGTTTCAGGATTTATCGATACTTTAAGCGTAACATCCGATATTGAAAGGTCTCTAAGCGCCTTTACCAGCTTAGGCAGGTCCTTTGGGTCCTTTGCCTCTATTGCCTTGACTACGACCGGCTCAAGTATGTGCCTTACCGGCTCAAAAGGCGTGGCATCCTGCAGAGAAGAAAGACTTTCTCCAGCTATCACGTTCTTCAGTCCTGAGATTCCCATCTGGTTCCCGGCTGTTGCCTCGTCCACTTGGAATTTCTGTGGTCCCTTCCATATGTATATCTGCTGGACCTTGTTGACTTGCTTGCTGTTGACTAGGAAAACATCCTGCCCCCTGGCAAGCCTACCGGAGAAGATTCTCCCTACGGCTATCTCTCCAGCTTGTGGATCTACTTCTATGTTGGTTATTGAGACCATCAGCGGGCCGGTTATATCGCAGGACATGAGTGATTTTCCGACCTCACTATTCAGGTCTCCATGCCATATTATAGGCGTCCTATACCTCTGCGCTTCGAGCGGGTTTGGCAGGTGGTCAACCACCATTTCAAGCAGCACCTTGTAGACTGGTGTCTTCTTTGACAGTTCCTTTACCTTTTCCTTGTCGTTTGCAGTATATGCGTCATAAACATCTTTGAATGAAAGCTTCGTCTCTTGCATTCTCTTGAATGAGAGGGCCCAGTTCTCCCTGGAAGCCCCGAAGGCAACCGTGTTGTTCTGCACGTTGACCTGCCATTTGTCCCTTACATCTGCTGGCGCAAGATCCCTTATGAATGAGTTTATCTGGATTATCAACTTTGTCAGATGCTCCTGCATCTCCTCAGGCTTGAATCTAAGCTCGCTTATGAGTCTGTCTATCTTATTTATATATAGTATAGGTTTTACCTTGTCCCTGAGTGCCTGCTTCAGGACCATCTCCGTCTGCGGCATTACCCCCTCGACGGCGTCCATCACAACGATAGCGCCGTCTATTGCCCTTATAGCCCTGGTAACGTGACCGCCGAAGTCTACGTGGCCTGGAGTATCAATAAGGTTGATAAGGTACTCGTCTCCCTCAGCCCTCTCGTAGACCATGTTTACGTTGGAGGATTTGACAGTCATCTGCCTTTCCTGCTCTATCTTCTCGGAGTCCAAGTAAAGTTGCTTCCCGGCTTTCTCCTCAGATAGCATACCGCACCCTGCGAGGAGTGTGTCTGCGGTGGTTGTCTTTCCGTGATCTATATGTGCGATTATGCCGATGTTCCTTATCCTTTCCCTCTGCGGCATCAGCCTCATTACCTTCTCAGATAGAGTTTCCTTTTCTGGCATTTTTTACAGATAGAGTTTATCGTATATAAATCTGTCTAAAAGATGCATAGTCAATCTTTTCTATCTTCAAGGGACAACAGAGTGGAAGATTCAGCTTAGAAGGCCTTTCAGCTTATCGATTATCTTCTTTAAAGAGTTCAGGTCGGTTTTGTTTAATTTTTCCTTGTTGTCTATGAGAAACTGTGATAGAAACTCTATGTTTTCAATAGTGTCCTCAACGTCGTGGCTTCTTCCAGGGTTCAGCTTCTCGCGGAGTATATCTTTCCAGGGAAACCACGAGTTGTCAAGGTATTCCGATCCTTCCTTGGTTATGGTGTAATACTTCTTATTGTCCTTCTCTTCTACACTGAGGTATCCCTCCTTTACCAGATCGGCTAATAGTGGGTAGAGGCTGCCTGCGGAAGGCTTCCAGAATCCTACACTGAGTTCATTCATCTTATCCATTATCTCCGCGCCGTTCACCTTCTTGTTGGATACTATCGCAAGTACCCAGTACCTTAACCCAAACCCTCTCCCCATACCGTGGAATTTGTTAAAGTTTCCAAAATCAACACCAAAATTTCCGTACATTTTCCCTCCATCGTAATCTGATATCTTTAATAGATATCTAAATTAGATATAATATTATTGTCTTTACTTATATTAATAGTTTACTATTGCCTTCGGCGCTGTAGTTTAATTGCCAATAAAACTACAGAAGTAAGGACAAGATACTTTCACCTATAATAATTAAAAGAACTGTAACTAAAAAATGCGATTGTCTCTACTAAAGTCGTCTATGGATGAATAAACTTTTGTTTATAATGATTAGATTCATGTTCTACATAGAGATTTATACATATAGCTAATCTTTAAAATTATGTTTGAGAACCTTAAAAAAGGGTGGGCTATAGGCCGTTCCACGAGGAAGCTGATCTTCGAGGATAAGACCTTAATGGTGTACCCTCTGATCTCGGGTATAGTAGCAATGTTCGAAATGCTGGTGGTGTTTTTACCCTTTGGTTTTTCGGACTTCCCCTCTAACCCATATTATATGATATTGGCGCTATTCTTGTTCTACTTCGTAGTCACTTTTACAACTACTTACATAATAATGGCAATGTTCATAGCCTTTAGGGCGTTTGAAAGCGGGAATAAGATAGGGCACAAGCAAGCGCTCTCTGCTGTGAGGCCATACATCAAATTGGTGGCAGAATGGAGCCTTTTCTATGCTTCTGTGATAATGCTAATAAGACTTTTAGACTCAAGGACGCGTGGCATAAGCGGCTTAATATTCGGAGCGGTGGCGTCCATGGCAATTGGATTGGCAACAATATTTGTAGTCCCGGTTATACTGGACAAAAAGTTGACGCCGATCAAGGCAATAAAGGAAAGCGCCTCTTTCATATTCAGTCACTTCGGAAAGGCATTTGGAGGGCTAATCTATTCTGATTTATACGGTTTTATGCTCATCCTTCCAGGAGTGGCTTTGATAATGGCAGGCTTATTCTTATCATCGTTTGTGAGCGTTTTATTGTGGGCGTCTATTGCAATAATAGGCTTCGGGATTGTGGTCATTGGAGGGATTATAACCTTTGTACTTTCAAACATCTTTAGGCTGATAGTATATGACTTTCAGAGCTATGGGAGGGTTCCGAATGGCTTCACGGCGGATATGTTGAAGGCTGCAGTAAAGCAGAAAAGGCAGATCGGGTCAATTTGAAACGTTTCTCTTGATCTCTTCTCAGCTTAATTAAGTTATCCCTAATAAGAAATTATTTGTCCTCTTGCTAGTTCATGATTTTGAATTCTTCTTTGCTTTG
>JADFAP010000006.1:3686-6394 GCA_015121965.1 Candidatus Acidifodinimicrobium mancum | reverse complement strand
TTGCTGTAGTCGTTCCAAGATACACCCAAAGACTCTACGTAGTATCTCTCTATCTTCGTGGCGATCTGGTGCGCGTAACTGTAAGTGTATCCATCATCAATAAGCCATTTCTCCGTGCACTCATGGTGCCTTCCGATTGTTTCGATGGTGTTAATCTTTTTGCCACCAACGACTATCTCCTCCGGAAAATTTGAATCTACGTACAGTATCTGACCGTCTATCGAATACCCCCCTGTATATTTTATGCTGTAGGATGTGTCAATGACTAACCCGTCGCCTCTCTTGAAGATAGACCACACCCCTATCTCCGCGTCTTTATAATAAACTTTAATACCATCGACCATGACCGTTTCTCCAACTTTTATGTCGGTCTGACTAAGAAACTTCACGTATGTTGGGATCTTAAAATTTATAGCTACTACCATGTATACTTGCGGCGGTGAAGAGCCATTCTCATCCTTTCTTTCTATTACTTCATACTCCTCTTTCATAGTTTCTCTTCAAAGCAGTGCTACTTTTTATATGTTTGCGCGAATTTTATGGTTATAAATCGAATGGGTGGTATATTACGAATATGAAATGCGAAGCAGTTTACAGCTATTTTTATGACATAGCGGACAGGATAAACCTTGAAGCAGTGAAAGGATACATCGAGGGTGCTGAGGTCTTCCCATTCTATGAGTATGGAAAGGCAGTCCCGGAGGGAATAAACCCATTTGAGCTGCCTATAATACTTGACTTTGGGAAGAAAGAGATCAAAATAGACGATGCAGACATTAACCTCAAAATTCAATGCGTGATATACTCTGTCGGTGCGATAGCCATAAGGATAAGGCTGCCAATCGACGAAGTTGACTTACCCTACATAGAGAAGACCGCCTTCGACAAGAAATTCGAAGATACATTCAGAAACGTATCGGAGAGCACAAAGTCTGAAATTGAGAAGACACTTTCAAAGTACATAAAAGTCAAGGAGAAGGAGACCTTTGAAACATACAGAGTCTACTTCATAGATGATGACGCATCTAAATTTGTCCCTGAGAATAAGAATTGGATAGCGGGCATACTCCTGGATGAGCAAAATTACCCAGAACTCTCAAATGACTATGTAGAGAACACGATCAAAAGGAGGCTGACATACTACAAAAATGACACTATAATAATCGATTGGGATGCTGCCCTTATCGTTTCAAAGGCTGGCAACTACGAGAATGAGATGATGATAATAGACACGTCAAACGTGCAGCTGCTTGAGTACAGGGTGTACCAGGAGGAAATTGACAAGATGATCGACAGCATCAATGCGAAGACCGCAAGGATACAGAGAAGCCTGTGGAATGTCCTTGGAAACAGGAGAAGCATGATAAAACTCAGCGCTGAGATCAGCGACTTCTATACGGAATACAAGGATATGATTGACAGCGTTAACAAGATAGTCATGAGCTTCGGTGAATGGTACCTAGCTAGGGTTTACTCTCTGCTTTCTGACTCGTTCAAGCTAAAGGACATAGAAAGTCGTCTGGAGAGCACATTTGAGATGCTGGTGCGCATAAGGGACTTCATAAAAGAACAGGTATCAGAAGACACGAGTTCATTCCTTGAGCTAGTCGTGATACTGCTGTTTGTGGTTGAGATTGCCATAATAATAATCCCGCTGATGAAGCTATAAGCATAAGGAAGAACAATTACAAATACGCTCTATTCACATCTTCTTTCGTAGACTTGTTTATAAGATAGACGTGGTCGGCAAGCGTAGCTATAATACCGCCGTCCTCTTTACCCCTTGAGTAAATAGACCTCTCCCTGTAGTTAACGATGTAAATGTCTGCGCCCAAGAACTTTGACAGTCTATCGAAATTATCTATATTCAAATTTTTAGAGATTGCATTGTCATCATCAGGTATCACATAGGCTACACATTTTTTGGTCGAGTAGCCCTGTTCATCCAACTCTATCTCAAGTCTGAGTGCACGTGAATAAGCCTTCTTCACAAGCTCTCTCTGTTCTTCGCTTTCTATCCCTGCCAGCAAATCCTCTAAATTCATGGATGATGGGCCCAGAGAGATTCGAACTCCCGAACTTCGCAATTTTCAATGTGCTTTGGCATTGTGAATGCGACGTCATAGCCACTAGACCATGGGCCCACATTTGAAATTATCATTGCGTCAATTTAAATCATCTGCTGCCGCAGTTTCAGCCTATGGAGCAGAGGAGAGGCCAGGGCCACCGGATATCACACTTGAGTTTAATATACTGCTCATGAACTCCCTTGCGCCAAGAAATATTGCAAGTCCTATGAGCAGGTACACAGGCACGTACTTTAGCCCTGACAGTGCCTTCCCGCCATTCAATTCACCGCCTAAGAGACTGCTTGCTGTCGTGGTTATGATAACATTGATGAGAGCTATGAAGAACACAACATTCGCCGGAATGTGTGGCAGTGAGAAGGAGGAGAACACGCCCAGTCCCACAGTCGGCGCAGACGTGCCAGAGCTCCCTATTGTTGAGCCTATCGTGTTCATTATGTCTATGAGCATGGATGAAACGCCGTACAGGAGCGGACCTGCTATGACAGAAGCTATGAAGATGAACAGGGAGTAACTTCTGACCTGCGCGCGCATAGAAGTCCTAAGCGCTTCATTCTGCATGATGTTATTCGCAAGGTTCTCCAACACTAGGTCCAGCTCGCCCCCTGCCCTCAGAGAGTC
>JADFAP010000006.1:1508-2952 GCA_015121965.1 Candidatus Acidifodinimicrobium mancum | reverse complement strand
CCTGCATAAGCCTGCATATCAGACTGTTGCTTCTTTACGAGCATGTCATTTATCACGTCCAACGTAGCCGCCAGGTCAGAACCGGATCTCATCGCATTTAGCATTATGTCTATAGTCCTCTTGAATGACTGAGAGGGCACCCTCTTCGAAAGGTTGTCCAGCGCAACGTCTTGGGGTATTCCTGACTCGATCTCCTCCGCGGCTATCTTAAATTCGCTGGAAACCAGCCCATAGTCACCCATTGCTATATCCAGCAATGCATTGAATATAGGGACACCTGATCTAAGCTTTATCATCAACTCCCTTGTCGCGAATATCAGCTGAGTCTCTACAAGAGCCCTTCGCTTGCCCCCCTCAAGCTTCGGATACTGCAAAAAATAGATGAAATAGAAGAAAGGAATTACTACGGCGGCTAACACCAGTATATACGTTGTCTGAGTGCTTAATATCCCGTTTCTGTATGCCAAGAAGCCGACCAGGCCGAATATGACAATCAGTAGTATAAGAAGGACGACAAGCATCAGCAATGCCACCGACACAAAATCTATCGGCGCCAGATTTACCATCCCCGCCTCGAGCAGATCTCTCTTCAGATTTTGCATCCTTCTGACAATTACCGACGCAGGGTCCCTGAACACTCTCGCAAGAAAGAATGCCCTCTCCTGGCTGAAAAACAATATAGGTATCTTATATTTCATCACTGTCTCCTCCTCTAAAATCAAAGTCCATCTCAGTAGCCCTCAAGTGCTTCTGGTGTATTGTCTCCATTTACAACTTCCATCAGGGCATCTTTATTCGTGTAATACAAGCTGCTTATCTTTCCTATTTTTTCAATGCTTGGAATATTATACTTCAACATCCATCTAACGATTTTCCTTTTCTCCTCGATGTCAGCTGCTATTTCACTGGCTGAGAGGCCAGAGTAAAGCTCCAGCTTTGTCTGTATCTTCAGTGATGGGGAAACTGTTCTTTGGATTGTATCATCTCTCGCGCGCCATTCAAACAAGTTATTTACCTTGAGCACGGTCTGCCCTGCGACGGTGGTCTCCTGTATCTCCGCTAATTCCAATACGCGCCTTATACCCAATCTTCTCTGCCTGAACATGCTTAGTACTATGTCCATGGCGGATACTTCTATGTCCGGAAGATTTATCGGCTCAGATAGCAGCCTTTTCACGACCTGCTGTGCTGTCTCTGCGTGGATTGTCGCGTAGACTGAGTGACCTGTCATCAACGCCTCAAAAAGTGTCTGCGCTTCCTCTTTCCTTCTTATCTCTCCTACCACCAGCCTGTCTGGTCGCATCCTTAACGAGTTCACAAGGAGGTCAAGCATAGTGATCTCCCCCTTGCCCTCTGCATTCGGAAGCCTCGTCAGCAGAGGCACCCAGTGCATGAACTTTGGAAGTATCAACTCGCTTGTATCCTCTATGGTGATTATCCTCTG
>JADFAP010000006.1:0-1249 GCA_015121965.1 Candidatus Acidifodinimicrobium mancum | reverse complement strand
TCCAGCAGTGGGTTGAGCAGGGTTATCTGCTTGCCTACTTTCCTCGCGATCTGCTGCGCATAGTTCTCTATCTTCCCCTCGGTGTCTATCCTCTGGTTTGTCTGCAGCCACCCCAGGCTTCTATGGTAGACCAAAACATTGGTTTTTGAATTGTTTACGACTATCTCCTCGAGGTTAGGGTCCGTATCCAGAACCTCAAGTATACCAAGCCCGAACATGTCATGAAGCAATGTAGCTGCATAGCTTTTGTACTCCTGGTCGCCCAAAGACGGCAGCAGTTTTCTCATCTTTTCCTCCACCATCTGCAGGAACTCTGTCTTAAGTGGCGTGCTCAATGACGTCGAAAGCGCCTGTATCTTATCTGGTACCTCCCTTATTAACTGGGCTCGTATCTCCTTCAAGATGATGTCCATTGATTCGTTGATTACCGGCAGAACAATGTAATAGTCAGGCATTGCCCTCCCGAAAGATCTGCTTATAGTAACGTTGGCGTCTATTCCATCGGAATGTAGCGTGTACTCGGCCAACTTCTCCGCATTCTCCATACCCTAGAATAATACGCAAAAGATTATAAACCTTAATCTGCCGCCTTAAATCGCTGATTTCTGCGCATCACAGCAGTTTCATCCATTTTGACACCAAGACCAGAACTACGAAGGCTGCAAACAAGTAAACTGCTAGGACTAGACTTACAAAGGATAGCACTAGGATCAAGAGCAGCATCGCGGCGATTATACCGTATAGAAAAACATTATGGTAGAAAAGGGGCAGACCCTCCAATTTGCGGTAGGGGAGAACACTCACGAACGACAGAAAGATTAAAAATGAACCGGACTGGTAGAATACCTCTTGGGAATAATAATCCCCCGCAAAAAGCAGAAGAAGACCAAGACTAATGTATATGATGAACATAAGCAGAGAGGTGTACGTCTTCTCTTTGTTTGATATGTCAGAGCTCTTCATGCCAGTGAACGTCTTTCTGTTCCTCTTGTACTCCAGCGATCCAACTATTGGGAAGAGAGCGTAGAATCCGAACAGCCCCGAACCTAAGGTCAGTATAACCGATATCAGCAGCCCCATGTACCAGAACTTATAAGAGACTGACATGTCAAAATACCTGGAGATAAGCTTCCTTGGAAGGATCATGATTACTGACAGAAATGCCGCCATCAAAAGGTATAAAACAATCTCCGAAGCATCGAAAACCTGGAGATCGAGTAGAAATAGAAGCATCGAAAACCCAAACAAC
>JADFAP010000030.1 GCA_015121965.1 Candidatus Acidifodinimicrobium mancum | reverse complement strand
AAATCGATGTTTGAGTTCTGGATCGCCGACGAAAGCAGGGAAGAAAGCTGCTGATCCGAGAAGATGAATCCAACCCCAAGCTCCCTCATCTTAGATATAAGAGTATGAAGTATCGGGACGCCCAAAGCCTGGTCCCTCTCCTTGTTTATGTCCAATATGGTGTGCGCATCGTCTATCACTATGACCTTCTGAAGTTTCCCTCTCTTCTCAGTATCACCCATACGCAAGTGGTAGAGGTAGAGAATGATAAAAGATGCAATGAAGGACTGCTCTGCAATGCCAAGATTATCCATCCCAAAGATGAGGTTGAATTTATCTAGTTTAGACAGGTCTATCCCTTTATTGCAATCGAATATCCTTGTCGAAGCAAGAACCGCCTTTATCCTTCCCAGGACCACCTTAGCGTATTCAGACCTTCTGCCAGATTCGATGTAATTTGCTAGGTCTGCTAACGATGGTGGGTAACTGTTCTTCCAAGATTTATATAGGTTTATTATCGCCTCCAGCAAAAAATCGCGGCTGCCTATCAACAAGGAGAAAGAGTGGGAGAAAACATCAGCTACATGCATAGCCCAGTCCGTCAGTGCTATGCCTTTTGGAGGATCCAAGATATTTATCTTAAGGTTACTGCTGTCTAGATAAAATGAATTCTCCCTCGTCCCAAAAGAAACGTAATCCCTTTTTACATCGAAAATGACGTAGGTTATGTCGGTTAGGTATAGACTATCGAGTATCCTCTTTATCAAGGACGTCTTGCCATGCCCTACTGACGCGATTATTAAAATATTTTTATTCAAGTTGTCCCTTGACAACCTTAAAGGTTGAATCCGACCGCGCGAGTCTACAGCCTCTCCGATCACAAATTCCCCGTCTTCTGAGGGCTCTTCGCCTTCAGCCTGGGTGGCGCGTCCTGCAAGAACGTCTGACATAGCCTTCTCAAGCCTTTCAGATATTCTAGACAGGAGAAACTCTCGCATCTCACCATCTTTTGTTTTTAGATATCTGTCTATGAGTGGGGTGAAGTTTGAGAGGTCTATTAGCCCCTCATACTGTTTAAGCACATTTATTATCTGTTCTATAGAGATATTTCTCTCCAAGTAGATCACCCCTGCTCTAAACTCGGAAAATCGTAGATTAACGAAGCCATGTAGAGTATTTGCTTGCCTTCGAATGTTGTCTGAAAACCCGAGAACAAAAAATTGAAAACAGACTGCCTGAGGTAGCCTAAAGATACGCAGTTGGCAGCAGCCTCCTCCACCTCCCTCCAGTTTAGTTTCAAGTCATTAGTCAAATACCTCATGCCTAATTTGTTTTCTGCCACAAAAAGAACCATCAACTCCTTGTAGGTCAACGCACTAAGTTCCTTCTCTATGCATTCCCTGCACATCGGCGGTGATATATCAAATGTATGCTCTTTACATATCATTCCACCGCATCGAGAGCAGACCACGATCTCATCAATCGATTTTATTATGTGATTGCCATTCTTGCAGAAAGGCAGGACCTTAACTTTCATCACCCCACCGTTTGGTAACGACAAGTTTCTATAGCCTCCAAGCGAATGAGAATCAACTACGAAACTCTCTTGCTCTGGAATCACACCAAGATCTTTGTCATTGCCTGTATAGGCTGCGTTTACGCCACCATTGTCAGATCTTGAACTTTCTGATTCAAGCTCAGATATGCGTTTATTCAGTCGCTCTATCTCCTCATATAATTTGTCGGATTCAGACGCCATATATGTACCCTCTAATAAAAGTCACAAAGGTAACGATAGAGCTATAGATGGAATTGAGCGGAGACATCACTGAACTCAATAAACTACTGTTTGAGCTGCTATTGGTTTTCATGGTAGAGAACCTGAATATGTCTGACTCTCCGCCGCAATTCACCGTCAAAGCCTCATTTTGCCCAGATCTTGCAAAGAATTGGTATACGGTAGCTTTACCTTGTTGCGAGATGTTTGATAGCATTGAGATGTTTGAGATTGAGAGACTGCTTGCCGAATCTTGATTTACTGTGCGGTTAATCGCTGGACCAGACCGCGAAGCCAATAAGAGGTAGGTCTTGTTTATGCTATGCAAAAAGGAGGTAAGGTTCGAATTAACAGCCTCCTCTATATTTTGGGCGAGCGTGTAATTGCATATAGAGTAGTAATAGTCATTGTAAACCGGAGCAGGTGCCCTCTCTCTAAGCGCTGAGATATTAGTAAGGCCGTAGAGAGTTTTATTTTCAATTGATAGCCTGCGGCTCATATTGTCGACCGCTGATCTGAGGTTTAAAAGGGAGTAGTTTATAGGCAGAGTGTAGTTTGATGCCTCGTATTTTAGCGACAGGATGGTGTTGTTAACCGAATTTACTTTAGCTTCCAAGTCTCTGAGCAGATTCGACGCAGAGAACACATCAGAAGACAGATTAAAAATACTGGACGATAATCTTGATGTAGAGGCGTTAACAGAGAACGAGGAATTTAGAAGTTTGGATATGCTCTCATTTTCTAAAGATAATTTTGAACTCAATTTACCTATCAAGCTTTTGACATCGCTATTCGATAGAGATAGATTCAAAATGCTATAGATAGTCTTGTTTTCAAGATCCAGCTTAGAGCCCATCTCGCTGATTGTATCACCAAGTTTTTGAAGCGAGTTGTTTACGTAGGAGGTGTATCCTGTTTCCTTAGATTCTAGGGCCAAGGTTGTGTTGTAAACATCCTCTACACTACTTTCCACAGATTTGAGTAAACTAGCTTCGGTAGAGTTATCAGATATGGATGCGCTTAATGTCGAGTTGATGTTGTTTAATTCGCCTAGAATCCTACTTAGAGAATTATAGATTGAATCAAGAGTGGTTGAGTTAGTTGTGTTATTAAGATTATTCGAAGAGCTAGTTTGGTTGATGCCAGTTACGTTACTTGAAGAACCAGTACTATTAAGTTGCGAACCTGCCAGAGGAACACCCGATTCTGATAGGATAGACTGCGGCACTTGAAATGCAACTATTTCACCATTGCCGCCAATACCTCCAGATGCTCCACTATACCCATCACCGCCGGCACCACCAGCTACCTCTATATCATTTGAGATGTAGTTCTCTGATTTTGTGTAAAGAAGCTCTACCACGCCAGCGCCACCCCCTCCTCCTCCGCCACCTCCAGCTCCCTCTACACTGAAACCTGCCTGTCCACTGTTGTCGACTGTGCCATTTAGGTTTATTGTCTGGCCAATAAAGACCAAACCTTGTGAACCACCACCTCCATTTGCCCCTGCGCCGTACTGTGTACTGGTACCACCAGCACCACCGCCTGCTCCATCAAGATCGCTGATATTTAACGTATATTTTGTCAGATTTCCGCAGGGTCCTACACCATTTTGGTCCGGCCCAGATGGACCACCAAAGTATTCGGGCATGGCAGGAGCCCCTAAGCTACCACCTGGGCAGTATGTGGAGCCTCCATTTGAGCCGCCGGTATTGGCGCTACCTCCGCCGGCACCAGAACCGCCAAATGAATATGGAAAACTTTGCCCGTCCGTTGATGATCCTGTAAAAGATGCTATACCACCCTCAGTGAAAAGGTTATGTTTTAGATATGAGCCAATATAGAGATTTATAGCAGACGAATTCAAGTAATCTTGATTGAGCGTTATAGTTCCGTAAGAATTTATTGAATTTGAAGGTGAAAGTAGTTTTGCATTCAGTGTAGAAGAAGGGCCCACATATACATTGTTAGCATAAACATTAGCAGAAGATAGAGAACCATCCGATAAATTAAGAATATTAGTGTACACACTACCTGCACCGGAAATAGAACTACCGTTGTTTATGTCAATTTCTTGTTCGGCGCAAATGACGTGGCCATTCAAGACTAAGCTCGCAGAAATTTTCATGGAGCCAGAGATATTATAATTGGCAGCTAACGTAGTTGGTGATGAGTAATTTATGCTCATATTTTGAGCATTAGCACAACTTGTAAAACCAAAAGAAACTCCTATAGGTATAAGGAACACGACAAGAACTACCGAAATAACAAATACCAAGATCCTTATAACTTCTGCAAAAAACATATGCTAACCTCCGTCTTTTGTATAAACCTCTTTTGAGCGGAAGATAGTAAGCCGATAATTATACTAGCAATACCCACTATTTTCTCCAGCACAAGCCTTGATGTATTTTTTGCCATAATCATTAGTGCATTATAGAAACTCATTATATTTAAAGCTTTTGGTCAGTAATATTCCTAAAAAAATTAGAATTCACTAATTGCTAGTGAATTTTAAACATCCTGATTTCTATATAGTGTCGGCTTCATCACTTCATTATAGGAATTTATTATATTTAAAGTTTTCGGTCATTCATAATTCAAAAATAGTCAAAATTCACTGATAGTTAGTGAACTTTAATCATTAAACTACTTTTGTATTCTTAATCAATCTTTGTCCCTTTCTACTGAAGGCTTACGTCAATGTTGTACATCACGGTCATTGAGTTTATCTCCTTGAACTGCCTGCCCCATGTCTTTGAGACCATAGTAATCTTCTTTCGTGTTCCTTTGTGTCGAACCTTGGAGTCCACGTCGTCTGCAAGGAAGAGAAAAGTCTGTGTTTTATCAGCGGCCTCATCTCTCTATTTCTTAGCCCTTTCCTCACCTTCTTGTCGCCATATCCCATATCTGTTCTGGCAGACCTCAGAGTAAAGGATCTCATGAGCTTGTCCATCAAGAGGGGTATTATCTTGCTGTCATGTCTTTTGATGCCATCATGCACGACAACCGTCGTTTTCACTGGCTTTATCATCGTCTTGTTCAATCTTATTACTGCAATATAGACATTCATTATATTTAAATGTTTTTTATTATTGCATAATAGGAATTTATTTTATTTAAAGGTTTCTTATTACTGCAGAATAGAAACTCATAATATTTAAAGCTTTTTTATTACTGCAATATAGACATTCATTATATTTAAATGTTTTTTATTATTGCATAATAGGAATTTATTTTATTTAAAGGTTTTTTAATTTATAACACTTAAAAACAGTCAAAATTTTATTGTCTTGATCTTTCTTTAATTTTCTTTGATGTACACACCCCTATTTCCAATGGAAACTTCTTTATTTCCATTCATTTTCTTCTTTAATCTCGAAATTATCACATTAAAGCTTAATTTCCTGTGGATTACACTATCGTTTCTAGTGGAGACCCTTTATATATCTATATTTTATATAATTCTATATAGAATATAATAAAAATAAAAAGAAAGTATAAATTTGTTGATAAAAATTCCACTGGAAATAATAGTGTCTCTGTAAGAAATGTGAACTAAAGTTATATAACTATAGTTTACATTCTTATTTAAATACAAAAACACTCTATAAATTAATAACAGTAGGGTGTCTATCAAATTTATGGTCAAAGTAAGTCTCAGCAGCTTAAGCAAAGAAGGCGAAGATCTCCAAACAGTTGCCCCCAAAGATCCGAAACAGATATTTAATGAATTTCTACAGAAGAAGAGGGTATTTAAAAATAAGGAAGTCTTATCATCTTCCTTCACTCCTAATAAAATTTTACATAGGAACAGCGAAATTGAAGAGATTTCTAATCTTCTGGCGCCAAGTTTGCTGTTAGAGCGCACGTCGAATTTGTTGATATATGGTTTCTCTGGAACCGGGAAGTCATTAATTACCAGGTTTGTAGCGCAGAATTTAGCGTCCTTAGCTAAAGAAAAGGAAGTTAATGTCGTGCCTGTTTACATAAACTGCAGATTGGAGAACAACAACACCGAATACAGATTAATATCAAATCTATCTTCGGTTTTCGGCATAAAGACCCCTACTAGTGGTTTATCGGTTAATGCTCTGTATAAGAACTTAGTCGCAGTCATTGACTCAGAGAGCCGTGATATAATATTAATTCTTGATGAAATAGAGAAACTAGTTCAAAATGCTGGGGACGGGGTCTTATATAATCTCCTACGCATAAATGAAATACTAAAGAATACAAAAATCTCTATATTAGGCATCTCCAATAACCCTGAATTCAAGGCTTCTCTCGACCAAAGAGTTAAGAGCTCTCTCAGTCCTATAGAGATAGTTTTCAAGCCTTACAATGCCATCGAAATAGCGGATATACTCTCTTTAAGGGTAAAGGACTCATTTTATGAGACTGTCGTAGACGATGAGATAATAAATAAATGCGCCGCGATGGCAGCTCAGGAGCATGGTGATGTAAGGCGGGCGATAAATTTATTGAGAGTTGCTGGCGAGCTAGCGCAGCAAACCGGTTCAGTAAAGATAACAGAAGACCTACTAGACAGGGCTTCAGATCTGCTTGAGCAGAATGTAACAGAGGAGATAATAAAATCAATGACAAAACAAAGTAAGTGCGCATTATATTCTATAATCTCTCTTTCAAAGAGCAAAAATTTCAGCAAGATATACAGCGGCGAAGTCTATGACTATTACTCGAGATTGGCTGATAAGTTCGGCTTAAAGCGGCTAACTTTCAGAAGACTATCAGAGTTGATAGGGGAATTGGACTATAACTCGCTCATAATGACAAGGATTAAGAATAATGGGCGTTATGGCAGAACCAGGGAATTAAGCATAGCTTTTCCTTCCTCTTTATTGGTAAGAATCGAGCAGATACTATT
>JADFAP010000020.1 GCA_015121965.1 Candidatus Acidifodinimicrobium mancum | reverse complement strand
GCACAAGGCACCACTGAAATATACCAATTTCCGACGCTTTCGAACTTCTTCTTTGCATTTAATCTCAACGTCAGTGAAACTTCTCTAAAGCAGCTTGGGTCTCAATACAGTATACCATCTGACTACTTTGCGAATCTAGACGTAAGAAAGGCGTTCGACTACGCTTTCAACTACACCGAATACATAAACAATATCCTGGGCAACCAAAAGTATGGTTTCAACTTTGGCAGCAATTATCCAGACGCTATAATCGACGGGCTTCCGTACTATACTCCAGCAAGTGGATTAGCGAATGTTTCCTACTTCAATATATCATACGCTAAGCAGCTTCTTTTAGCTTCGGGTGAATATAATGTATCGGTAAACTTCCCAATCGTAGTCTCGTCTGGGGACACCACGGACTTCTATGGAGCCCAGATGTGGGCTCAAGCACTGCACCAAATGGATCCAAACATCAACATAGTTGTGACATATGAGCCATTCTCAACGATTGTAGGATATATGGTACCCGGACAGAATCCTTTCCCAATATACCAACTTGGTTGGTCCGCCGACTTTCCTTATCCGTCAGACTTCGTTAATTCAATCTATCTTCAAGACGGGGCATATCCAGCTCCAGATGGATGGTCTGTTCAATACCTCGATTCTTTGAATTACACCAACGAGGCGTCTGTTTATAATGAGCTAAACAATATGATTTCCGCCGCTGATTCAGCGACTTCATCTGCAGTGGCTGCACAAGACTATAAGGGAGTGGAGCAGTTGGCTGTAAATTTATACATGTATACGTACACTCTGCAGCCTAATGAATTTTGGGTCATAAAGTCATACATCACTCCATATGACAATCAGATTTCATATCAGGAAAATCCGATGATAGGTGGCGGTGCAGACGGCTTGTACTTCTGGTGGAACAAAGCATAAATCAGGCCCGCTAATATGAGTCTCTCCCACTACATAATAAAGAGGTTGATAATAGCAGTTCCCACGCTCATTGGGATAACGCTGTTTATATTTCTGCTATACTACATAATCGGGGGACTACATAGCAATTTTCTTGTGGCGTATGGATCTTGGTTAAGTTCCCTTTTTTCTGGGAAATCACAGATTGTAAACACCAATGTGTATAAAGGGAGCATATCCAGCGCAATTGCCTTGTTTTTACCGAACACTCTGATGCTTTCAATCTTTGCCGCGGTGCTGATATGGTTCATCGGGACTTATCTTGGTGTGTTTTCAGCAAGACATAAGGATTCTGCAGCGGATTTGACGATAAAGGCAGCATCATTCTACCTGTACGCAGCCCCAATTTTCATAGTCGCAATCGTTCTTATAATCCTGTTTGGAGTTTATCTAAAAATCCTCCCTTTCAGCGGCGAGATAAATCCCCTGCTGATGGTTGGTATTGCATGGTTCAGCGATGGGATCTCCTACCCAACACACATACTGCTTATCGACGCCTTGATACATGGTAACTTTGTGATAGCTTGGAATGCTTTCTTGTCTTTGATTTTGCCTGCGTTGTCTTTGGCGTTGGCTTTCATAGCCGGTGTAATAATAATGTTAAGAAATTCGATGATATCCGTTCTAAATCAAAATTTTATAACAGGGGCGAGGGGGAAGGGATTGAGCGAGAGATACATAGTAAGAAGGCATGCATTAAGGAACGCCATATTCCAGCCGGCTACATTTTTTGCCTATACAATATCTGGGCTGTTAAGCGGGGAAGTAGTCATAGAAACTATATTCAACTACCCAGGTATGGGATACTTTCTGACTCAATCACTGATAAATAACCAGCTAGTCGCAGTTCTTGACTCCGTCTTGATATTTGGTATAATATTCGTATCTGCCACAATACTGCTAGACATATTCTACGCTGTGATTGATCCGAGGGTGAGATTCTGATGGAGACCGAAAGCTGCTTTACTAAGATCGCCCATGACATCTCACTTTATTTTAGGATATTCATCTCAAATAAAATGCATCTTGTGGGATTAGTGATCATACTCTTTTTCTTAGCGGATACAGCTATACTTCAGTTTTCTCCGTGGTTGGTCGGCATAAGCAATCCAAACACTTTGTCGACTGATTATAATTTCAATGTTGGCCTTGTTCCTCCGTCAGCTGCTTATCCATTTGGTACGACTTATCTTGGAATAAACTTGTTAACAGCGGTGCTTAAGGCTATAAGGATAGATGTTCTATACGCAATTCCAGTTGTGATACTCGCAGCTTTGCTGGGAACCTTCGTAGGTATGATAGCTGCCTACTTTGGCGGAATTTTTGACGAGATTCTTATGCGTCTGACGGATGTATTCTTCAGTATACCCTATATAGTCCTTGTAATCGCATTGGGTGCAGCAATTTCTAGAAACTTTACAGTGATATCCCTGTCTTTAGTTATTGCGTTTTTCCCCCTGTACGCAAAGTATGCCAGGTCATCCACCTTAATCATTAAGAATTCAAACATGGTACTATCTTCGAAGTCGATCGGAAGCAGCAACGCCAGGACTTTAATCCACCATGTGTTCCCGAATGTAATCTCCTCCTCAATATCCCAATTTGCGCTTACATTTGGGCTAGTCATAGGTGCATTCGCTACAATTGCATTCATAGGCTTGGCTCCTAATGGCAACGTTCCGGAGCTAGGTTATTTGACAAGCTTTGGGCTGCAGTATATACAGATCGCTCCATGGGCGGTTTTAATTCCGTCTTTGTTCATTGTGCTGCTGGCTATATCACTGAATCTCATCGGGGATGGCATGATCGACATGCTGGATCCCTACACGGTTAGCGTATGGAAAAGAAAGAATTACTGACAGTAAAGGGCTTAGAGGTCGTATTCGAATCTCGGTTCAACCAAATAGACGTATTAAAGGGAGTTGACTTCTCTCTAAAGGAGAATGAGACCGTTGGACTTGTAGGTGTCAATGGTTCTGGAAAAAGTACCTTTGCGCTGTCGCTTATGGGACTTCTCCCCCGAAATGCAAAGATAGTCAATGGAAGCATTAATATCAATGGCTCAGACATGATTATCAATGAATTTGAAAAAGATTCTTATAACAGGAAACGGCACCGTATACTTGTAAATGAGGGCATAGAAAAATTGAGAGGCAGATTCATAACCATGGTTACGCAGGAGGCAGCTAGTTACTTGGACCCGCTGTTAACTGTTGGATACCAGATATTCGAGTCTGTTTTATTCCATAACAAAGAGAGACTGATAAAGCGCATAGACTCGAGGGAAAAAGTGGATAAAGGGGCTCTGTTAAACTACGTGAAGCTGTTAAATTCGAAGGACTATAAAATTGCTGATAAATTCTTAGATGGTAATTTTGATGAGTACATTAGGGAGCAGATACTGAACATAACTAGAAGGGATGATCTAACCGATGAGGACAAAAAGAATCTCATCTTAGCCTTGGGGCGGGCCAAACTCAGCAGTGTTCAAAGGTTTGTTCTGTCGCATAAGGGGGTTGCATCTAGGATTCCTGGGCTAAGGTACATTTTAAATCAGCTGATTCTTGAAGAGGGGTATCAGCTTGCAGGCGAGATACTAGGTCTTATGGGTTTAGACCCGACCATACTGCACATGTTTCCAAACCAACTTTCCGGAGGTATGCTGCAGGCCGTGCTGATAGCATCTGCGATAGTAAACAACCCTAGGATTATAATAATGGATGAGCCAGCTTCATCGTTAGACCCAATAGCGCAGTACAAGCTATTTAACTTATTGAGTAAAATAAAAGCAACGTTTAATCTATCCCTGATACTTGTGGCGCATGACATCTCCCTTCTAACAAGGTTTGCAGATAGAATTGCGGTAATTGAAGATGGGGCTATAGTGGAAGTAGGCGATACCTCAAGCGTAATAAACAATTCCTCTAATGAGTACACTAAAAGATTAATCAAGAGCGTGATAAACATATGAGAATAGCAGCTTATAACCTGAAGAAGACCTATGAAAGTGGCGGAGCTGCATTTGGTCATAAGGTACGGTCTATAAACGACATAAGTTTGAAGATAAGGGAAGGCCAGATAGTATCCCTGGTCGGCGAAAATGGATCCGGTAAAACTACTCTGGGTCTGATCTTGTCATTGCTGTTGAGACCAGACAGCGGCCAAATATTCTTCGATGTCCCAGATTGGGTCATAAACAGGTACGAAATTGCTTTGTTAAAGAAAGACCTTGATAGTATGAGAGAGTTGGGAAAAGATTACTCTGCGTTAAACAAGTCAAAGTTAGGACTCATGGATATAAGAAAGAAGATAGGTGTTCTGTTTCAAGACGTTGCTTCTTCCGTTGACCCAAGGCAGACCGTTTATGACATAATCAAGGAGCCCATGGTTGTTTCTAAGTACACAGACGAGCAAATTCACAATCGAATGAACGAACTGAAAAATGATGTTGGGATAGATGACGATATACTGCATCGTTACCCGCATGAATTATCAGATGGACAAAAGCAAAAGATTGGCATTGCAAGGGCTTTGGCTACGAATCCAATCTTCTTATTCCTTGATGAGCCTACGAGTAATCTTGATCCCATCAATCAGCGTATTATACTTGATATACTAAAGAAAATAAACTCTAAGACTAGAGCAAGCATGCTTATAACGACGCACAACATCGCCCTGGCTAATTACATAGCTGGTGACATAATGGTGATGTTCAAAGGAGAGACGGAGGAGAAGGGACCTACGAAAGAGGTAATAAATAATCCGCAGCATCCTTACACGAAGGAGTTGACGTCGGTAGCCGCTAGAAAGGCAAATTATGATATTCTCTATTACGAGAGACCATATAATTCCGATGTCAAAGGCTGCGTTTACCATAGAATGTGCCCAGTTTCCTTCGAAATCTGTGGTTGGACAATCGATGAAGTCTATCTTGACCTAAAGAAGTCATTTGGGCCTTTGGACCTGCCAAACTTTAAATTGAAGATTGAAAAAGGAAAGATTTTACTTTATGGAGTAAACAAAGATCAGCTGGTTAAGATGATAAATCTGTACAAGAACAAGATAAGGAGCTTCTATGCGATCAAGGATATAAAGCAGGAGGATGAGCACTTGTCTATAGAGCTCTTTGATTACAAAGAAGTCCAGATGCACAAAGTAGGCAACGCTGAAGTTAAGTGCCACTTGTTTGAGGAAGATGTATCTACTTTGTTTTGATCTTCCTTCCGATTATATACAATATAAACGATATAGACAGTATATACGCAAATATTGAGCCTAGTGAGAGGTATCCGAGCGACCAAAATACATAGATAAGCGTCAACGGGTTGAAGAACTGTACGTATACCACATCAGCAATCAGGAACACATCGATAAGCATTATCAGCAAGAACATTATCCATACATTTTTGTATAGCCTTATCCTTGCTATCAGCAGATCAGACCTTTTTTGGAAATCCCTAATAAAAATCGCCATAACTACCAGCAAAACCACTGATAGTACCAAAGCGAGCAACGTGATCGCTAAATATGAGAAAGGATTCAGGAAGGACGTATTTACAACTTGACTATATATGCCTGCTATCATATGAATCTCCAAATGTCAGTAGACCATTTTATTACCACTATGCCAAGTAGCACATAGCCTATCATGCTTATAATCTCAGAGGTAATGGTCAGCGAAAGTAGCGAAGGATAAAACTCGTACACTATAAACGTAAGTGATGAGATCACTATAAAGACAGCTGAAACTATAAGCATGAAAAATAATAGGTTCTTCCTCTTATCTACAAGGATAGACGCCATGGGAACATTTGTATCCCTGTGGCTCACTAAAACGACTATATCAACGAACTCTATTAGGAAAACGAACGCTGCAAAGATAAGTCCTCCAGCTGCTAGAAAAGATAGCCACTGGTACTGGGCGTAATCGAATGTCAACAAATTGGAATTTATACTACTGGTTGAGTATATAGAAACGAGTAGCTTGAAAACACCATTCTCAGCGATGCTTTGGCTTATAATCACATAGGCAGCTATAACCATTATGACTGCTATCACTAGCATAACTATCTTTTTGTTCATGCTGCTCTTAGAGGGGGTATCCATAATCAGCTCTCAACTACTATCATTCCCTCCATTCCGTAAAACAGATCCGGATAAACCGTTGAAAAATAGTAATAAAGACCTGGATTCGTTGCGTTGAACATGAGATAGCTATAGTCATAAACTGGGGCATTCGGATTCGAGTAGTCGGGCGGGGGCAATTCGGGAGAGAGATATTCAGGTGGGCTTGTTTTCGTAAGGTTTATGTTGTTTGCGTAGGGTATTATGTCATTTGTGATCGCAAAGTCATTAAATCCATATTTATTGACGTTGACTTCAACGAACTCTATGTATGAACCTGCCTTTACATATATGGTTGGATCCTGCATGCCGTAGATTAGGTAATGATAGGATCCGGCGACTGGAATGCTCTTGCCATTGGCGAAAAACGTAAGGTTACCTTGCGTTTGCACCTCTATCGTCGCATTGCCATTTACAACTATTGAGTTGTTTATGAAGTTTAATGTCACTGTATTTGTCGGCACATTCAACAGTACCAAATTTATTTTTTGCGGCGGTACTATAGCAGGAGAATGTGTCTGCGTCAAGAGCAGGACGATTATTACAGCGAAAGCTGCAACGACTACGAGCATTGAAATGAGAATAGACTGCGTTGCTTTGATATTCTTATCAAGCTTATTGTCACTCATTTCAATGTAATGAGTTGGGTGTATTTAAATTTTATAATATAACAAGCAGAAGTTACGAGGTCTCTGTTGTCATCTAAAGGAAGCACGCCTATAATTCAGAGGACACTTTAAGGTTTACGCGCCATTCTACGACTTCGCCGTTCTTTATGATTGCCGATACATTCTTTATCTTTATCCCGCGCAAATCTTTCTCTTTCCTACCAAGTTCTTTTGCGGCTTTTTTGACTGCATCCTCGATGCTGACCTTGGATGAGCTTACAAGTTCAGTTATTTTACCTATTTCTCCCATTTGATATACTATGGCTTTTTTGGTTAAAAGCTTTTCATTTCTCTTGATTTAATAGTTATTTATACCATTTCTATTCTAATAGTTAAAATGGTCTTAAGTCTAGAGGTCGGTTTGATGAATAACGTTGAGACGCATAATTTCGGCGATCCATACAAAGTTATAGACAATATAGAGCGCGCCAAGGCAGATAATTTGGATGTAATAGTCGGTCCGGAATGGAGTCTTACGCATAGCCCGA
>JADFAP010000001.1 GCA_015121965.1 Candidatus Acidifodinimicrobium mancum | reverse complement strand
ATATGGCATTAAGCACCTTTTTTTACCTGATTTTAGGGCTGGAGATGACAAATCCAACGCTTTTCTATGTATTTCTTCTAGCACTTGCCGCAGGTGTAGGTGTAATGTTCTTCGAGAGGATAGAGTACGGGCTCATAAGTCTGTTCATTGTTTCGCTGATCCTTTACATGGGCGATATATACCAATTATATACTTTGGTAGCGGCGATATTATCGATAATTATTCTTGTTCTGTGGGTGTTTAGATCAGTGAACATAATCCATCGTATAGATAACTTAATAAGCGGAGTATATCTCTATTTAAGGACAAGAAAAGGTAATAAATAAATTGAAGCAGTATATATCTTGTTTAATGTGATAAATGCGCCGTTAGTCTAAGAGTATAACGTAACCCTGCCACGGTTAAGGTCCGGGTGCGAGTCCCGGACGGCGCAGTTTTAAAGCGTCCAAAAAGGTATTTATTCCCACTTTGCCAAGAAATTTAATGATTCTAACCCTTCAGGGGATAGTGCTGTTGTCGACGGTGGTGATAACCATCCTATCCGCAGTACTTGCTTTCTTTCTTACACTGAAATATATCAAACTAAAGTCAAAGAATTATCTTTTCTGGTCCCTTGGACTATGGCTATTCACAGTAGGAGTAGTTCTAGAAGTTTTGTTCGCTTTTGGGCTGTACAGTGAGGTAATGATCGATTCATACTTAACGATAGTCGCTCTTCTCGTAGAAGCTCTGGCTCTAGGCTCGGTTCAATTCCTAGGTAAGACGGTGAAGAAGATATACTACATATATGCAATAATAACGACGGTCGCGATGATATCCTCATTCTTCTTTGTTAGGGTAGGCAATATAATTGCAAACTATGTCGTCTTCGGCCTCCTGCCCCTCCTTACAACGGTTATGTCCTCAATAATAACATTCCCAGCTGCAGCGATAATAATAGTATCTGCGTACCTGACGATAAGACGGAGTAGAGCTTACACCGACAAAAATGTGAGAAGGCATAAGAACCTTCAGATGAGCAGTATAATTGCCGGTGTTGTTGTCGTAAGCATTGCAGGTACGCTCTACATAGCAGCTTATCCTGAGCTGCTATACTGGTCGGAATTCTTCGGAATATTGCTTCTTTGGCTTGGTTTTATTTAAAATCTATACCCTCTTCCTTAAGAGCGTTTCATTTAATATCTACCGAATCTAGGAGAATCGTCTTCGAATATTGTAATCATATGGATCTCCTCTCTGTTTGGATTGTAGGAGATCACTAGATTGACGGTAGTCATGTATCCATCCGCCTGCTCTTTGTACCTTAGTATGTACTTTCGGCTATTATCCCATTTTCTTGGGTATTCCAGCACTCCTTCAGGGGCCTCATGAGTCAAAGCATATAGCGCATATTCCTTTGAAAAAAGTCTTTGCTTAGCTCTCTGGCACCAATGCGGTTCAAATATCACCTTTTTGAAATTCGAGAGAACTTCGTCCTCCAATCGTCTTCGATCGGCCAAAGTTAGATATTTTCTTCTCTCTAGTATGCTTTCTATAGTTTTCATAATATAATTTATGAAAAGAAGGGTATTATATATCTTACTTTTTTGTAATTTTTACAAATTCGTTTAATGAAGACAGTGGGGTTTTTCGATTCAATAAAGCAGAAGATAACTGACGCGGCGAAGACGTAAAAAGTCTGATCTCTAGATTTTACAAAAAAATTTCATTCCGATCTGATGCTGATACCACACCCACTAATCTCCGTGGATATCTCCTCTTCTTTCATATGTCCAGCGTCATCATTCACCGACGCTCTCAAACAGGAGAATAAAAAACATTTATATACATCAATTTAGTATACAATTATATGTCATTTAAAGCATTCAATAATGTTCATCCAAACACAGATAAGCACTTAACCTTTCTAGGAAAGAACAAGCGTTCACAATCAGCCTTAGAGTACATGATGACCTACGGCTGGGCTATTCTAATCATAGTCATAGTAGCAGTAGTCTTATACAGTATGGGTATATTCTCCCCCTCGTCCTTCCTATCCTTCTCAGGTATAACAGGATTATCAGGTTTCCAGCCAGCATCAGCAGCCTGTGCTTCAAACGGTCAGATGATAGTAAAGTTATCAAATTCATTAGGTTATCAGGTATCAGTCTCCTCTATAAACGTAACTACCTCATCAGGAGTATCAGTAACCCAGCCAGAATCAGCAACCCTAAATCCAGGACAGACACAAGAATTCATTGTCTTCGGAATATGTCCCAAGACCTCAGGTTCTTCATTCTCCGATACAATCACCGTAGCATACACAGAACCTTCCAACCCTATCCCTGGCCCTTATTCATTATCAGGTACAGCAAAAGGAACCTCTACAACACCGGCATACAACACCTTCACAGCCTATAACCTTCCAGGAAACGTCCCATGGACAGTAGTATACGCAGGGATGAACCAGACCACATCAGCGTCTTCAATGACCTTCGTATCATTATCTAACAGTGCCTGGCAGATATATCCTGTAACAGTCAACGGAGTAACCTACTATCCAATCTACGCCGCAGGTAATAACATCTCGGCTGGATACAATCTTGAGGTTGATTTCATCCCAATGAGGAACCTTTGGTTATCAAATGAGGGGGCTGGCAATGTTTCAATGATCTACTACAGCAATAACACATTAGCATTAAACAAAGTGTCTGGTGGAACAGGGTTCGTTATTGTCGGTACCGAACCTTGGGGTATCGCCATCACTCCAAATGGTCAGTACGCCTACGTTACTAATAATGGTGGTGGCTCCGTCTCAGTCATCTCCACATCCTCCAACTCCGTCGTCTCGACCATCCCCGTCGGTGTCAATCCTAATGGTGTCGCCATCACTCCCAACGGTCAGTACGTTTATGTTAATAATGGTGGTGGCTACGTCTCAGTCATCTCCACATCCTCCAATTCTGTTGTTGCAACCATTCCTGTTGGTGCCAATCCTTGGGGTATCGCCATCACTCCTAATGGTCAGTATGTATATGTCGCTAATGATGGTGATAATTTCGTTTCAGTCATCTCCACATCCTCCAACTCCGTCGTCTCGACCATCCCCGTCGGTACCAATCCTACCGGTGTTGCCATTACTCCCAACGGTCAGTATGTTTATGTTGCTAATGTGAACAGTAACTCTGTCTCAGTCATCTCCACATCCTCCAACTCCGTCGTCTCAACTATCCCCGTTGGTACCGATCCTCTTGGTGTTGCCATTACTCCTAATGGTCAGTATGTCTATGTTGCTAATAGGCTTGATAACACGGTCTCAGTCATCTCCACATCCTCCAACTCCGTCGTCTCAACAATCTCTGTCGGCGCCGTTCCTCATGGTGTTGCCATCACTCCAAATGGTCAGTATGTCTATGTTACTAATACTATTAGTAATTCTATCTCAGTCATCTCCACATCCTCCAACTCCGTCGTAATGACTATAACTGGCACTCCCGCAAATCCTGGTGGAATAAATTATGGCCCTTTGGGAAGTACAGGTTAAATTTATAATAAAATATCATTTTCTGATGATTTAGTCTTCTTTGTAATTAAATTATTCAGAATTTAAGTAAAATATCAAAATTTTAAATTAAGGCAAAGTTTAGAGTTTAAAATGTTAGTACTAGGGATAGAGAGCACTGCGCACACTTTTGGTGTAGGTATAACCGACGGAAAAGAGATAGTGGCAAATGAAAAAGACACTTATAAGCCAAAGCAAGGAGGAATAATACCACGAGAAGCAGCAGACCATCACTACAAGTTTGCACCAAACATAATAAAATCCGCACTTGATAAGGCGAGCGTGAAGCTAAAGGACATAGATATATTTGCATTTTCACAGGGGCCAGGCATATACTCTCCCCTAAAAGTGAGTTTTCAAATCTCAAATTTTCTCTCACAGAAATATAAAAAGAAGCTGATCGGCGTTAATCACTGCATAGCGCATCTGGAGATCGCAAGGAAGGAGACGGGGTTTGAAGATCCAGTGATGTTATATGTCAGCGGTGGAAATACCCAAATAATAACCTTCGCTGAAGGACATTACCGCGTTTTTGGAGAAACCCAGGATATAGGGGTTGGCAATCTGCTTGATAAATTCGGTAGAGTGATGGGAATAAGCTTTCCAGCGGGTCCGGAAATAGAAAAATACGCGTCAAAAGGAAAGAGGTATATACCCCTACCTTACAGCATAAAAGGGATGGATGTAAGTTTATCCGGTATAGAAACCTTTATTTCAAATATAAAGGATAAACATAGCGTAGAGGATTTGTCGTTTTCGCTTCAAGAAACCGTGTTTTCAATGCTTATTGAGGCAAGTGAAAGAGCTTTGGCTTACACTGAAAAGGAAAGCTTTGTTATAACTGGTGGCGTAGCAGCTAACAAGAGACTAAACGAGATGGGAAGAATAATGGCAGAAAGCAGGGGAGTGAAATTTAAGAGCATACCGATGGAATACGCGGGGGACAATGGGGCTATGATAGCTTATACAGGATACTTGATGAAAAATGAGCCAGAAAAAGATTACCTCCCTAAGCCCGTCTTCAGGACAGATTCAGTGAAAATAAACTATAGGTGAGATGATATGCCAATAAATGCCCCGAGTAGATACTATGAATTAAGTGAGGCTTACAGCAAGGAAAAGGATCCAAAGAAGAAAGAGGAGATACTCTTAGAGATGATGCATATCCTTCCGAAGCACAAGGGAAGTGAGAGAGAGTTCGGCTACCTGAGGAGAAGGCTGTCCCTTCTGAGGAAAGAGTCTGGAAAGAAGTCAAAGAAGCATAAGGTTCAGACACTAAAGAAGAAGTGGCCAAGAGTCTGTCTATTAGGCTATGGAATAGATAAAGTATCAACAAATTTTAAGCTTGCAAAGTTCGGAAATGTGCTATATGGGGTGGTAATAATAGATGACATGCACATCCAAGTCGTATACATGAAGAAAAGAGAGGACAGTCCGGAGATATTTGAGCAGAGCGATATTATCCTCTCAGACAAAGATTATGGAATAAAGGACAAGTTTTATGTCGTCTCAGGCAATCCAGACATATCAATGGCATTGAAGCAATTCGGAATAATAAGGGTATACACCGAAGAATCAAAAGATGCAATACCGATGATGAAGGGAAGCACTGTTAGAGATTTAGTGAAAGAATTGGGGCTGAAGACTGGCAAGAACAGCTATGCGGAGGTATACGGGAGCAATGTTAAATTTCAAGGCCAAAGTGTCAGTTTAAACTACACCTTAAACGACGGTGATAGGGTTTTCATAAGGGTTTGATATGGAAGAGAAGAAGCTTATATCTATTGGAGCAGAGTCCGTGGTCTACCTATACAAGGACACAGTTGTAAAGGAGAGGTTAAAGAAACTATACAGGATAAAGCAGATAGATGAGAGCATAAGGAAGAGAAGGGCTAAACTTGAATTCAGTCTGATGAAGAGGGCCTTTGAGAGTGGAATAAGGGTGCCGGCGCCAATAAAGATATCGGATGATGGGTACAAAATATACATGGGGTATCTTGGCGAAGATAGATTTAAGGATAATTTCTCGCTTAAGCATATGGCTGAACTCGGAGAGGAAGTCGCAAAAATGCATAAATTAGGGATAGTTCACGGGGATCTTACCACGGCAAATCTGATGTTGAAGGACAACAAGCTTTATTTGATAGACTTCGGATTAGGGAACTATTCGAACAAAGATGAGGATAAAGCGACAGATATCTTTTTATTGAGGAATGCCCTGAATACAAGGCATCCAAAGGAGAGCGAAGCAGCGTTCAAAATATTTTTGAAAAGCTACAGATTGGTCTATGGAAAACAATTTAAAGGGATAGAAACTCATCTTAAGGATATAGAATCGAGGAGAAGATACAATGAAAGTGATTAAAGTAAAGAAGAAGTATGTTCCGCACTGGGTAGTGTATAAGCCAGAGGAAGTTGAAAATATAATCATCAATAAGTACGAGCAGGGCATGACAAAGGCAAAGATAGGCGCTATGCTTAGGGACCAGTACGGTGTGCCTTCCGTCCGAGATCTGACAGGCAAAAATATAGCCGACATACTTAAGGAAAAAAGCGTTAAAGAGGAGCTGCCCGAGGATTTGATGGCGCTCTACAGAAAGGCAGTTAAGCTGCATATTCACCTCCAAAAGGAGAAGAAGGACAAGAAATCAAGGAGAAGCTTCGTGATATTAGAGAGCAGGATAAACAGGCTGATAAACTACTACAAGAAGAGGCATGCGCTGCCGACAGATTACAAGTACACTATCAACAATGCGAGATTGGTGGTCAAGTTATGAAGATAAATTATAGCTGGTACAAGGTAGTATATCCCGAGATGAATGATTTTTTTATAGGTGAGGTTTACGGATCGAATGATTCAGTGATAGGAAAGACTGTCAAGATATCCGCCTCTAACATCAAGGACGTAAAGCAGAGGTTTGGATACAAGCTTCAATTCAGGATAACCGGCGTCAGGGATCAAAACATATGCGTAGCGGATATTGATTCCATAATGATGATGAGGGAATGGATAGGCAGGCTGGTGAGACACAACATCCGAAAGATGGATGTAGTCGTTCCTATATCAGTTGAAGGCAAGCCCTTCAAGATAAAGTATATCTGCATAATAAGCAAGACCAACAGAAGGTATTCAAAACTTATACTGGATCAAATCGCAAAGCTCACGGAGGAGAAAGTAAAGGGTTACAAACTCAAGGATCTGGTAATGGAAATACTGAACGGCAAGCTGCAAATAGAGATTCAAAAGAAGCTGAACAAGGTGTATCCGATAAGAAACTTTGAAGTCAGGATGTTTGAGAGAGTATCAACGTCAAAACCGGCTTCTGCCCAAGAGGGTGAAGTGCCTCAGGATGCAGCCGGAAGCGAATCAGCAGCAGAAAAAGCTGAATCTAAACCAGCCCAAGAAGTGCCGCAGAGCTAGGCTGCAATCTACTCAGCTAGTACATCTATCTGTATCTTTTTTATTATATTCAATCCCTCAACTTCCCTAGACCGAACAATAACGAAAAGCGTCGTCAACACCATGCCATAATCCTTTGCGTTGAACAGTTTGAATTTGAACCTACCTTCTTCATTTGAATCTATTATCGCTTCCTGCCCTGCAGAGTTAGTGTAGATCTCCTGCCTCTTCTCGTATATTATATCTAGGAAATTATCCTTGTCTTCAAGGATTATCGTAAAGACTAGCGGAATGTCGAAGTTGTTCTCTATCACCACGCTTACATCTTCAGACAAATGTCTGGGGAGGCTAACTTTTTCCGGGAAAACGCTGACTTTTACATTCTCGGCAAATCTATCATTTAGCTTTTCAACGAACGCATTGAGTTCATTTATGTAGCCTGCGTTCTTAAGGAGAGTAGTCATAG
>JADFAP010000005.1 GCA_015121965.1 Candidatus Acidifodinimicrobium mancum | reverse complement strand
CACCGAATAGACCTATACACGATATTAAAGAAGCAGAAGCCCATCAGAGGATATTCAAAAAAATGCTTTCAATTGACAGGGATCTGTCGCAAAATTTGTTATTGGATTGGCATAGGGAACTTTTCTCGGGAACAAAACCGGATATAGCAGGAAAATTAAGGGTTTCAGACGTTATAATACGTGGAAGCAGGTTTGTGCCGCCGACAAATCTTGAAATTTATGCGATTGTGAAGGAATTTTTTAGTTGGTATGAAAGAAGCAAAAACAGGATTAATCCAGTTGAGCTTGCTGCATTAGTTCATCTTAAATTGGTGGCTATACACCCCTTTGCAGATGGGAACGGCAGGATAAGCAGGCTTGCAATGAATTTTGTTCTGAATAGGCACGGTTTTCCGATGATGAACATAGAATATGAGGATAGGAACAGCTATTACAAGGCTTTGGAAAGGTCCCAAATTAAAAAAGAAGATTCAATATTCTTGATATGGTTTTTCAAGAGATATCTTAGAGAAAACATCAAAAAATAAAAGAAATACCCTGTTTAGTGTATTCTACTCATAATGCTGTATCTACACCGCAATTACTACAGCGTAAAAATTTCGATGGTATGTGCGAAAAGAATTTAAATAAGAATATCATCATTATCGTATGGAGTTCAAAGACATCGAAGAGCCTTCGGAAAAGATAGTAAGGGAAGGATCAAATAATTTCATAAAGATAAACCTAACCAAAGGCAAGGAAGGCGAGAGGGAGATAACCTTCATAAGTATAAAGAAAGGATACACCGTGCAGGGCGACAGCAAGCAGGAGAGGATAAAAACCAGCCTTTCTATAAACTTCGACGAGTTACCTCTGCTCATAGACGCTCTCACAGAGTTCAAAAAGAAGCTAGAATCAAGCAGCTTTAACGCTGGCTCAGACCAGTAAAAATATACTTCAGCCTTAACGCTTATGAATTTAAAATATAGGGTATTGATTGCCGTTTTCGGAGTGATGCTAGTTGCATTTTTATCGGTTCACCTGGTCCATGGCGAGACTCAAAACGTCATAGGCAGTGCCAGTCTCTACATCTTTGGCGTGGAGCAGCTGGCAAACGGCAGCGTGCTTGGGGTGCCAGCCGTGCTGAATGTAACTGTAACGAATGGTACAGGCCAGGTTTTCCTGGGTTCTACACCGCTTACTCAGACAGATACACAGGCGCAGGCAGTAATCTCTACAGACGTGGCTTGCGAAGCGCTGAATCTTAACTGCAATCATTACAACTTCTATTACTTCATAACCTCCAATTCTCCTGAAGTAGGGGGGCCTAGTGCCGGTGGTGCATTTGCAATCGCAGCGATGTCAGTCCTGACCGGCAAACCTCTTTCAAAAACAGTGGCTATGACCGGTACTGCAAATCCCGATGGCAGCATAGGAATAGTCGGCGATGTATCGGAGAAGAGTGAGGCGGCAGCAGACATGGGGATCAAGGTATTCTTATACCCGTCCTCAAACAACGTGAGCCAGTCAGCCGTTTCTTATGATGAGGCGCAGGGCATGACGTTAATTCCGATAAGCTCCATAGACCAGGCTTTCCAGTACTTCACAGGTTACAATATATCCGTAAATTTGAATCAAAGCATATACACCCCTCTATACAACAGCCTGATGAAGGACACCTACGAGCTTTTCAATTCCTACCAAAATTCGATCTACCAGTCAATACGCAACTTGAATCCGAATAATTCGACGATACAATCCGTCCTCGGCCTTTACAATTCTACCTATTCGACTGAAGTCAGTGACGCAAAAGCAGGGAAATACTACGTAGCAGCTTCCATGGCAGTTGAATCCACAGTCTACCTTACAGAAGCAGATGTCTTGGACTCGCTGCAAAATGTCTCCAATCAGTCAGCATATTTGCAATCCCTGATAAATAATCAGACCAACTCCATACCCTCCGTATATAACTACATAGCAAATGATCATGTCACCAACGCTTCCACTCTCGACGTGAAGCTGATTGCAGTAGACAGGCTTGCCCAGGCTTCATACGCGTTGAATCAGTCCTCAACTTATCTTTCAGAGGGCGATCTTCCAGATGCAATATACCAGTATTCTTTGGCAGTCGTAAAGAAAATATCGTCCATATACTGGGAATCCATCCTGCCGGTAGGAAAATCAAATTTCTCCCAGAATACCTATGAGAACGCAAGTCAAGCATACTTGTACAAGGCAAGCTCATACATGCAGTACACGGGCCTTCTCGGTGTAAATGACCCTTCGGAGGTTAGCATAATGCAGCAGTACTTCACGAAGGCAAACAACTACTTCAACGATGGCCAGTACGTCCCCTCAATATTTGATTCGCTTGAGGCGCTGGCTACTGCGCAGATGCTCATAGAGGAAAACAGTATAACCAACGTTTCATTCCCATCAGTCGAGGGGCAGATGGCATATTCCGCACTGTATTCAATAAACAACGCAGAGAAGGCGGGCGTAACGCCGTTCCTGGGGGTAAGCTACTATCAGTACGCCCAAAGCTTCGCTAACTCAAGTCAGGCAAATAACGAGTTTTACCTTATCCAGTACTATTCCTTCTCGAGGGTTTACTCTGAATTTGAAGCCAGTCTGTCGAACGCTTCACTTCCGTCAATCAGTATAACATACGCTCCAGCGCTTACACCTATCTCGAAATCAAGCATAGAGACCGCGCTCTTATTCATACTCGGTCTGGCGATAGGAATACTTGCAGGCGGCGTGCTATACGAGTATAGACTCTACCGCATCCTGAAAAAGATGGGAAAGAGATCCTCCAGAAGAAGGCATAGGAGATAGTTTTTATATTAACGTTTTATATTAAGTTTAATGGCGGACTTAGACGCTAAATTGCTTTCGATATCATTGAGCAGGGGGATATTCTTCCCATCGGCTGAGATATTCTCGAATGCATTGAGTGGGTTCTGGGACTATGGACCCATAGGTCTATCTATACAGAACAATGTCCTTACGCTGTTCAGAAGGTTCTTGAAGTCGATTGATGCAGTCGAGATATCCGGGGCGAGCATCCTTCCAAAGCAGGTCCTGAAGGCATCAGGACACGAAGCAAAGTTTTTTGACGTCGTCACAAGATGTGGGAAATGTGGTTCTCTATATAGAGTGGACAAGCTGCTGGAAGGGTTGGGCATATCCGATAACGTAGAAGGTCTTTCAGATGATCAGTACAGGGACCTCTTGAAGAAGAACGGTGTAAAATGCTCAAAGTGTGGGACCCCTCTTGAGAAGGTAGAGCATTTCTACCTAATGTTCCCCATTATGATTGGTGACACAAAGGAGTCAAATGCATACCTGAGACCAGAAGCTTGCCAGTCCATCTTCTTAGACTTCAAGAGGGTCTACGAAACCAGCGGAAAGAAGCTTCCGTTGATAATGTCGCAGACTGGCAGGGCTTTCAGGAACGAGATATCCGCGAGAGAGTCCCTTCTAAGGCAGAGGGAGTTTCTGCAGAGTGATATAGAAATATTCTTTACAGACGATTCTGGATTTGAAGTCGACAGGTCTGCGGAGATTAATTTTAGGGATGGAGACAAGGACGTTAAGCTTGGCGTAGACAAGGCATTGGAAATAAATCTGATAGAGAATAAGGTCACTGCCTTTGCGCTGTCAAATGTTCACAAGTTCTTTACCTCTGTAGGCTTTAGTTCAGATATCCTCAGATTTAGGAAACTATACAGCGACAAGGCGTTCTACTCAAAGGAAAGCTTCGACATAGAAATCAAAAAAGGAGAGGACTGGATTGAGGTCGCTTCCTGCAATTACAGGGGAGACTATGACTTGTCCTCCTACAAGAAAGCCGGAGCAGAGGTTGTCGAAGTTGATGGAAAAATACCTAGCATCTTTGAGGTGTCAATCGGCACAGACAGGCTGATTTATCTCCTTCTCTACAACAGCCTGATGAGCGACAGTGAGAGATACTGGCTGAAGCTCAAGTCATCAGTTGCTCCGTTCGTGTCCGCAGTCTTTCCGCTATTGTCGAAGAAGGAGCTGGAGGATGTAGCGGAGAAGATAGTCAATTCATCGGCTTATTCTCAAAATATCTATTATCTTGATGGCGGCAGCATAGGGAAGAGATACAGGAAGGGTGATGAGATAGGCGTTCCTCTTGCGTTTACAGTAGACTATCAAACATTAGAAGATTCGACAGTGACGGTTAGGGATAGAGACACAATGAAGCAGTTCAGGGTTAAGATGGCAGACATTGACAAGGTTATATCAGAATCGATGTCCTCAGATTTCGATTCTCTATCAAAGAAGTTCAATACTTGAATCGTGAAAGCGTCAGATACATGTTGTTTATTATATCCACAGGTGAAATCGCTTCCTTCTTTGCCTTAGCAACGGTCCTGCCAGTGTATCCGTTTATGAAACATGCGGCGCATGCTGAATCAATGATACTGTTTCCCTGCGCGATAAGGCTGGATGCTATGCCCGCCAAGGTGTCACCCGTGCCGGCCTTAGTCATGTATGGGCTGTTTGTCTTGTTTATGAACACATCTTCCCCATCAGAAACTATATCAACATGGCCCTTAAGGAGGATGATTGTTTTGAATTCCCTTGCCTTCTCCTTCACTAGTTTTGCCCTCTCATCCAGTTCCTTGCTAGGTTTCTCTCCGAACATCACCTCAAACTCATAGCTGTTTGGAGTCAGGAGCGTGTCAAAATTCAGTAGATTCGTGTCCAGCACCTTCAGCCCATCAGCATCTATGACAAGCGTCTTCTTTATGTTCCTTTGAATGGATCTCACAAGCTCATACTGCAGTTTATCCCTGCCGATTCCATTACCCATCTCCACAACCTTCGCCCACGCGCCTATCTTCTCTATCTCCTCAATGGCGTTTACATCCAGGTAATCTTTCTCATATGGTATGGCTATTATCTCCGGAGAAAAGTTTGCGCATGCATCGGCTGACCTCAAAGGCGCAAATATCTTCACGAAATCGCAGCCTGATCTAAGCGCAGAAAGTGCCACGATCGCCGGCGAACCAGTGTATTCCCTGCTTCCGCCGACAACAAGCAGTTTTCCAAAATCTCCCTTATGCGACCAGCCATCTCTGCGGCTGTACACCCTTCTCATTATCTTCTCGTTTATCAGTGTGTAATTCATAGGTTCAGCGATGAGCTGTGTCCTCCGAACAGAGATGATGTTGGATGCACGTATTTCTTGACGTTGTTTATAGCGGTGTAGGCTTCAGCCGATCCTACTGCCAGCAAGTTGAATTTTGGCTCGTCGGCTACGTTGGCTATGTCTCCCGCTGCGTATATGCCTTTTATGTTCGTTTCATAGGCATGGTTTACCTTGATGTATCTTCCGCTCGTCTGCAGAGTTATAGACTTGAAATTATTCGGTTCAATCTTGTAGCTTATAGCTAGGATGATCGAATCCGCTTTAACTGTCTCCTTGCCGTTCTTTCCTTCAATCTCAACAGCGGTGACCTTCTGCCCGTCGCCAATTATCTTCGTTATGTTGGTCTCCAATTTTATCTCTACCCTGTGTGAATCCAATGCCTCTTTGATGCTTCTTTCCTCAGCCTTTATTACAGCGTTGTGCTGCAGGATCTTTATACTATTTGCTACTGGCGCTAGTTCGTTTGCCCAATCAAAGCCTGAGTCTCCAGCCCCAACTATTATTATATCCTGCCCTTTGAATTCGTCTATTACTTTTACAGAGTGGAACACTCCTTTGCCGGCGTATTCATCTTCCCCATCCACTCCAAGCTTGTTCGGTATAAATGACCCAACCCCGGAGCATATCAGCACCGCCTGACAGGTTATATTCTGGCTTCCGTTGATCTCGACAGAGAATGTTCCATCGTTAAGCTGCTTTATGTCAGTAACCTTTGAGTTGAATCTTACCTCATTTCCGAACATAGTCGCCTGCTCATACATCTTTTGTGCAAGATCCTTCGCCAGTATCCTAGGTATCCCGGGCATGTCATAGACCATCTTCTCGGGATAAAGTTCAGTTATCTGCCCGCCCGGAAAATCAAGTTCTTCCAATGTCAGGCTCTTAATCTCTCTTAGTCCGGCTGCAAACGTTGCGAACAGTCCGGTAGGTCCTGCGCCGATTATCACAAGTTCAAAGTCACTCATCTATCTTTATTAGATTTGCTATCTTAAATAATTTCTCAGAATAGACTGTTCTACGCTTCCTAGGTGTACTCTCTCCAGGTGTACCCGCACTTCATGCACTTGTAGAACCTGGTCGGTGGCTCATCCGATGACCTAGTCTGCTGCGACCATCCTATGACCTTCAGCTCTCCACACTTCGGACAAGGTATGCTTTCGTACTCCTCGTCCAGCTCCTCGTTGCTGCTTACGATTTCGACGGTTTTTAGCTTCTTTTTCTCCATATTAGAATCACAATGTACAGTAATACCTTGAATGTCTATGTATTTAACTTTTTACAAATCTGGAATAAAGCTTAAAATATACTGATATACATAGATATCTTATGTTATCCCATAGGAAATATGCCGGATTAGCTATTGCTTTGGTGGTTTCTTTTGTTCTCTCGATCGGCTTATCCAATGCTTTTTCATCCCCGCCGATTTCCCAGACATCCACAGGAAACCTTCTGTCTTCGCTGAATTTTGGCAATTACTCAGGATCAACGTTGTTTGGCATACCGATGAGTATCATCTTGGCGGTTATAATAAGCGCCCTAGTGGCTTTCATAATCTACGGTGCTTTGAAGGGAACACATCTATCCAATGGCGCTGGCGTTATAGGCATGCTTTTCGGGGCTATACTGCTGGTTATACTGTATCTGAATCCGAAGTACCTGGCGCTTTTAAGTAGCATTGCTTTCGTATTAGCCTTCATTGTTCTAGTCTTAGCCGTGCTGGTGTTTGCTAGAAAGAGGTTAAGCACACCGGGGAAGGTCGTCGGCATAGTCTTGGCTGTTATTCTCTTGTACACATTGTTTGCTTCAAACCCTTATATTGGCAACTACATAGACAATGTTCTTGGCTTTGACCTCAGTGGTCTTATGCTGCCGATCCTTGCGTACATGTTTGTGATCATCATCATATACATCGTCTATGCTCTCACCTACAAGAGAGCGAAATCCACTTTTTCGAAGTTCATCTCAGCCATCATCATCATTGTCGTCGCTGTTTCGCTGTTAGTTCCAGGCTTCCTACACTTTTTGGCATTGTCCGGCTTAGTATTCGGGATAATCATCTTAGCCCTCCTGCTTTTAGCTTTAATCAGATGGTTGCTGGGTCACAGAGAACGCATAGTTAGGATACCAACGAAAGCAGTCAGAGGCGCTTTCAACAATCAACAGTCCTCATCAAACAAATCCTTCGTTGTGCCGGCAAGCTCACTGAAAGGCGGAAAGAGCTTCTTTAGGCTTGGTCAATCAGGGCAAAAAGGCGGTGGATTTGCGACGAAATCGGAGATAGACGCGTACAAAAAGGGTAATCCTCCTCCGAACTTATACTTGAACTTACCGAAGAAAGGGAAGAACAAATAAGTGGACTCGTCGGGTTTCGAACCCGAAGTCTCTCCCATGCCATGGGAGCGCGTTACCAGTTGCGCCACGAGCCCTGATA
>JADFAP010000003.1:8799-32480 GCA_015121965.1 Candidatus Acidifodinimicrobium mancum | reverse complement strand
GCTGCGACGTTATTCCATAGGCTCTTGGTGGTTATCTCTATCACCGGGTCCTTTATCAGTTCCCCAAGTTTTCCATTCTTTATGTAATACGCTTCTAAGCCTACATACTTCTGATTCTCTCTGGTTTCGTTTATGTTCCATTCGTTGAAGGACTTTATGTATATTCCATCTTTTGCCTGCTCCAGAAGATCTTCGAACGTTATATTATCCGGTTCTACGTACGTGTTTGCCATCCGTATTATAGGCTCCGCTGCTGCATTAGCTGATCTCAGGGCTGCATTGCTCTGCATTCCAATCTTTCTAGCATAGCTTCTGTCCATCAAGAAGCTGTTCACTATGCCTTTGTCAATGAGCTTCCTTTTCGATGCTTTTGTTCCCTCGCTGTCAAACTTGTAGAATCCGTAGGAGCCAGATATGGTCGGATCATCAAATATATTTACCTTGTCAGAACCGATTCTTCTCCGGTTTGAAACATCCCCTTTATCGAAATAGGAGCTGCCACCCTGCGCCTGCTCTCTTCCGAATACCCTATCCAACTCCAGCGGATGCCCCACACTCTCATGCGCCATCAAACCAGAGATCTCACTTCCAACAACCACGTTGTATTTTTTGGGTATAATCTTGTTTGTATTTTTAGATACCTTATGTAGTATGTTTATTTCGTCTTTAAGCTTGTCCATCAACTTTGAGTGCAAATCCGAATAAGTGCCAGTGTACCCTGTCTGAAAGTAGCGTGTTATTGGATTCAGCTCATCTATGACTAGCGTAACAAGTGAGTTTATCAATGGAATTTTGGATTCTATGAGACTGCCAGTGCTATCCATAAAGACATTTCTAATGAGTGTTACCCCAAAGAATACATTATTAGTTTTGGTTTTCTTCTCTTGAAGATATTCAGATATAACGTTAGCATCCTTGCCTAGCTTGTCGAGGTTTAGCTCCTCGATCTTATCCCCGTTTTCCCTCACTTCGTATTTTTCATTTACGGCGTTTACATCTGGAGAGATGTCGTTTATCTCGAACTTAGATGTTCTGTCTATTTTTTCGCTTAGGCGGTTAACCTCATCATAGATGTCAAACTTATTTGGTAGGTTTGATGAAACAAATCCGACCTTGCCTTTCTTGGAAAACCTTATACCTATCAGTACTTCATCGCCTTCCTCTGCTATATTTAGCTTCCCGTTTGTTATCCACACGCCTTTTGATACACTGCTCTCTAGGTTTATCTGCGAAAAATCTACCTTATTACGCAGTCTCTTGAGCAGTCTTTCAGAGAAATTGAAGTAATCAGAAAATTCAGACATAGGATCTACCTTTATCCGTAGGTTTCTTCCTTTGAGCTATTTGTTTGATTGGTTTTGTTTATTAAGCTGTTCAATTTGCTGACGACCCTCTTGTACTCATTCACTAAATCAGCGGTGTCAACGTGGAGATCTATTATACTCTCCAAAGCATTTATCAGAGATGATGCGGCTAATCCATCAGGTATACTCATATGTGTCTCCGCCATAAGTCCCAAGAAAGGTGTTTTGTTCTCCTTCGCTGCCAGTGCTATGCTTGCGTTTATCCCTATCATCGCCCCATCCTCTAACTCCTTCGCATTCTTTATCTCCTTATTGAAGCCTTCAGCTATGAAATAAGTATTCCCCTTGTCTTTCTCTTCAGAAGCTTCTATAGCGTCTATCGCGATTATTCCCTTGGCTTTCACCTTCCCATAAAGTTCAAATACATCCTTAGTAAGCTCCTCTATAATTGTGACTGGCACTGGAACCTGAGAAGTTATAAATATAGAGTCTCCTCCCTCGAACAGCCTTACTGGATAATCTAGGTGTTTGTCTTCTATTATAGCAATCTGGGTTAATCCGCTGACCTGTATATGTCCTACTTTCTTTAGGATCTTCTTCTGTATCAAGTAGTTCACCGCCAGCAGAGAAACAAGCCCCGCAGTTGGAAAAGCGGTGACTATGTAGTGACCTGGCGTTATCTGCGAATTTAAAACAATTTTACTTTCCATAGGTATACTTACAATCACCAGTTTATAAGTTTTTGTCTATATAATGCGTTCCTCGGCCTCTGTAGCTCAAAGAGGGAAATAAGGTAGCTTCCCTAAAAATATCATCACACTTATTGCGACTGATATTACGAAAAATGTTGCCCATATCCTTTTATCCCATCTGAATACTTTCGCTCCATCCAATGGCATTATCGGTATCAAGTTAAACGCACATAGATAGAAATTTACAAACGCTGGTATAGCCAGTATTACCAGAATAGGATAAGCTGCTGCTACGGTTAAGTTTAGGGATATAGCTAAAAATAAAGCGAGATAAAACAATCCAAGAAAAATAAATCCGAATATTAAGTTAATCCTTGGTCCTGCGAATGATATCGTCCCATACCTCTTCCTAAATCCATTCGGATCAGTATACATCTCGCTAGGATCTGGTTCAAAGTACGTTGCGCCTGGCGCAGCGTATACAAATCCGAACAAGCTAGTTATCAACGCAAGAAGAAGGCCGAAAATCCACATCCTGAAATGCGCTTCGTACCCATATTTTTGGGCGTCAAACTTGTGCATCAACTCGTGCATTATAAATCCGCACGCTATTGCTATCATCGAGCCTATGAATATATAAACGAATGAAAGTCCTCCTAAAATGTGTAAAAGTTGCGATCCAGAAAAATCTATATATAAGGCGTATGCGAACGCTATTGAAAGAGCTAACCATGCGATACCTATATCAATAAGCTCTCTCTTGTTGAAGCCGTACTTGGTGTAGTCAAAGTTTAGTTTCAGGTTCAATTTGCGTAAGGCATACCTTCTCCTGTGTTTTATGACCCTTGCTTTTCTCTCTACCATAATTCAGCGGCAACAACCTTCTTGTATAAGTCCATCAGGCTGTCTAAACTAAGAAAGAAAACCTTCTCCTTTAAATAGCTCTGATCCACATTATTTAGCTTCTCCCTTATTAAATTCTTGTCGCTGGTTTTAAGCTTGCTTCTGCTGGAAATAATTGCCGTGTATACATTCTTCTTCTTGTGCTGGAATATCAGTTTGCAGAATTTTATAAAGTTGTCATCTATTTCTATGTTCTTTGGCTTTAGCTTTATTACGACAGAGTCCACAGATGGGATCGGCCTGAAGTTAGATTTGCTGACATCAACCACCTTGCTCACATAGCAAGTGTAAGTGCAGAAAACCGTCAGCATTGAGTAGTCAGTGTATCCAGGAATGGCAAGCATTCTCTCCCCAAACTCTTTCTGATACATCAGCACTGCGATAGAGTTCCGGTGTTTATTCAAGAAGCGTATTATTCTCTCCGTTATCGGCGACGCGATGCTGTATGGAAGATTTGATATTATCCGGTTCACGTCCTCAGGAAAAGTAGTCTCAAGTATGTCCTGGTTTATGAACTCTATGTTTTTGTAGTTTGAAAGTTTTACCTTTGATTCGTCAATTAGAAATAGATCCTTCTCAACAGCATACACCTTCTTTGCCTTTTGTGCTATCTTTTCTGTGAGCCTTCCGTCTCCACTGCCTATCTCTAATACGATATCGTTTTCGTTCAGCTCTGAGGATTCTATTATCTTATCCATTATAGCTTTATTCTTGAGGAATACCTTTGAATTGTTCATACGATTATCTTCACTATCTGCTCGTTGTCAAGCGGCTTGTCATTTCTTATCTTAAGTCCAGTTCTGCAGTCTATTGCCCCCTTATAGTTTTTAGCTACCTCGGTATGCACCTTCTCTGCTAAATCCCTTGGCGTCGCGCTTTCATCCATGAGATAGGCGTCAGGCAGAACCCTACCCTGACTGTCAGTGAGCTTTTTCTCATCCATAACCGGAAAGACCACCTTCCAGTTCATAATCTTAAACATAAGCGTGTCTATAAGTAAATCTACGCCGGTGCCGTTGAATCTCCTGAGTATCTCTTTAATCACTTGCAGAGCGCTTCTTTGCTGTGGATTCATGTCCTTTATTATTTCGAAGTCTTTTCCATTGTAACTGATGAACCCGTGCTTTTCTGCCTCCCTGAGCGTAAGTTCTGCACCAGCAGAGCACGGCACGAAATCATACTTGAATTCTGACTTCAGTGTTTTCAGTTTCTCCTCCAGATTTTCAGTTATATCCATCTTATTGCACGCGACTATCATCCGCTTATCAGAATCCAATAGGTAGCCTATAAAGTCCTCTAAGTTTGAATTGTCAAGATCTCTCACGCTGAATCTTTTTATCCCCTCTTTTATTGTTTCATACTTGAATCTCAGACCTGATAACTCTTTAAAGATAGCGCCGGCCAAGTCCTCCTTGCTTCTAACCCTGGTCTTGCGTATAAGTCCGCTTATCCATGCCGTTAATTCCTCCCTGACCATCTTCAGATCTTCAGCAGGATCATAATTCTCTGCATTTTCGCCGTTTTCATTAGTCTTCCCTGAGATGTCTATAACCTGTATCAATGCATCTGCCTCCATCGCGTCTGTTAAAAACTTGTTGCCTAATCCTTTCCCCTTACTTGCGCCCTTTATCAATCCGGCTACGTCTATCAGTTCAAAGGGAACATATCTAATGCCGTTTATACATGGCGCATTATGCGGGTTGCATTTTATCCCAAATTCCTTATCAGGGCAGTTTACCTTCACGTAGGCGATTCCCCTGTTCGGGTCGATAGTCGTGAATGGCCTGTCAGCTATCTCGACATCTTCCATTGTCATCGCTTTGAACAATGTGCTTTTTCCGACGTTTGTCCGTCCTATTATCCCAACTTTCATAATTATCAAACTATTATTGCGATTACGAACTCAATTATTATGAACATCAAGAAGAAGAGTATTGACCTTGCGAAGTCCCACTTCCTCGCGAAGTATAAGGCGAAAATAAATAGGTTGAATATCACCAAGGCAGCACTTACTGTGTAGATGAGCGGATTGAGCAGGCTCATAACTAGCGCAAACAACGCAAGTTCAGCAGCAAATACGGGCATGAATATCCTATCTGTAAATTTTTTGGTTAAATTTTTTATCTCTCTCTCGCTGTACTCTGCGACTATGTAACTGAGTGGAAAACTGAGCGCAACTATCAATATCATCGCCGTTTCTACGTATATCGCTGCCATTTATATTCGTACATCTTTTATTAATTTAAATATGACAAATTGCGATTTAGTTATCTATTATGTCAGATGAGTTACCGAACGAACTTAATGAGGAGAGAGTTAAAGTTGCATCTAACAGCTCTTATTCATTCTTAGGATCTATCATCAACTATTTCACGTCATTCTTTATAGGGCTTTTCTTGGCTAGGTTTCTAGGGCCTACAAATTTTGGGGTATATTCTCTTGCAGTTACGATATGGTCTATGTTTTTGACTTTTTCGTCAATAGGAATAAACGGCTCTTTGCAGTACGCTGTTTCAAGGTATAAAGCTAGAGATGACAGGCCTGCGTTGAAGTGGGTTGCTAAAAATTATCTAGTTCTAATAACAATAGCCTCAGTATCTTTGAGCGTAGTCATGCTTGTCTTGGCTGGGCCGATCGCCTCCTTTTACCATGAGCCAATCCTGAAGAATTTATTGATAATACTTGCAGTGGGCCTTACCTTTTACTCCCTTGTAAACTCTTTTTACCAGAGTCTTTTCTCCGGATATCAACTGCAGAAATACAGATTCATAGTCAATGCAACCTTGGATCTGATAAGGGTAGGCCAAATCCTAGTGCTGTACCTCGGGTTAAGCCTGATCGGCGTGATAAGCGTGTACGATGTATCCTACTTCATAGCATTCATAGTCGCTTTCTTCTTGGCTAGGAGGATAATAAACCACATAAAAGAAATTAGAAAGCCGGCTGATGAGGAGAGGAAGGAGCTAAGGTCTTACTCTGCGTTCACATATACTGGATCCCTGTTTTCTATATTCTATTCCTCTTTCATTGTAATCGTCCTCGGCTTTCTTGCCCCGAATCTAAGCTTCGTAGGTTTCTACAGAATAGGCTTAGTGCTATCCGGTCTGGTTGGCGCTCCGGGAGGCGCTATAGCCCTCGCTTTCTTCCCATCTATAACAAAAATGTTTGAGAAAAAAAACTATGAGCATCTCTACAGATTAATGAAAGATTCCATAAGGTTTTCGGCTCTTATAACGATACCACTTGTTTTCGGTGCGGCTGTTGCAGTGAACCCGTTAATCCGTTTATTTTATCATCAAGAGTTCTTGGGATCTGTAGGGCCTTTCCTGGTGCTTATGGCGGGCGTGCTTATAAGTAGTATCTTGTCTCCTTTAACAACTGTGTTGAGCGCAAGCGGAAAACAGAAATACTCAATGTATTCTACGATCTCTGGTGCGGTGGCGGGTATTGCTTTATCAATTCTTTTAATACCCAGATTCTTCTCTACAGGTGCAGCTTTGGTCTCGCTCGGCGTGACTGTGTTGACTATCCTCATAAATCTATATTTCACGAGAAGATACATAGAAATAAAGTTACCATGGGGTGCGATAGTAAAGGGAGTCATAGCTGGCTTGCTGATGGTTGGCTTCATACTGCTACTTCTTGCTAATTTCACCAGGCTGATAGAGTTGCCATTCATATTGCTAGCTGCGGTGCTCTTGTACATATTCCTGCTTTACGTATTCAGAGCAATAAACAGGTCAGATATAGTGTTCATACTTCTAACAGTGAGACTTGGCAGGCTGGCTAAGATGCTTGAGCCGTCTAAAAAGATTTAAAGTAGAATCTCCTTAGAGAGGTAATGAAAATAAGCAGTAATCTACTAGAACTGGAGTTCGATGAGAAAAGCATGTCTTTATACTGTGACAGCGAGAAAGCCAATCCAAATGTGAGAAAATTAAATGAATTGAACGATGTTCTTTTTAACAAGACATTCATAAACAGCTCTAACAAAAGTGATCCGTTGTATTACATGTTCAGAGGAGTAGGATTCGACAAGAACTCATCCGTGTTCGAAGCCCACACAATACGGTACGATATAACCGTCCTTAATCACTATGATTTGGGCGGGGAGTTCAATAAGACTTTGGGGCATTATCACCCGATAGTGGAAGGCAGTTTGTCCTATCCCGAGTTATACGAAGTACTTTACGGGGAAGTTCTATACGTTTTGCAACGAGCGAATCCAGACGGCACTTACGATGTCAAGCTGATTCATGCAAAGAAAGGCGATAGGGTAATAATGCTTCCAAATTATGGCCACATAACTGTAAATGTGGGTAGCGATATCCTAATCGAGGCTAATCTAGTCAATTCTACATTTGAGTCAAATTATGACCCAATTAAGCAGAAGAAAGGGGGTGCGGTCTACGTTTTGAGCAACAATAACATAGTTATGAATAGAAATTACAATGATTTGACTGTTGACTATTCGGAAGCTAATAAGATCTCATTTCTGGATTATTCAAAGCCAACAATATACGATGAATATGTCGGTCACCCAGAGCATTTCGAGTTCTTAAATAAGCCCTCTTTGCTCAAAAATTACAATTTAATATAAATTTAAGGTTTAAATTCGATAAGCGACTGTCTTTTTTATCATTTTCAAATTATGGATAACCCCACAAAGGCTGAAAAAGAACACAATGCAGGCGAAGGTAGGCCCCAGGAATCTGAATCACATGACCATGGGGAGAAGAAAAGTGAAAAGGTTACCGAGGTCGAGTTAAACTTTAATCTCGATTCTATAAAATCAATGTTGAAACCAGTGGTTAAGTACGGTGTGGGTTACGGCTTAATATTCGCCGTTTTGGCGGTGTTGATGGTCGTTTCATTGATGTACACTTACCTATCAATCTATTTCTATGTCACCCTTGGGCTGATGATAATCTCAGCCGTTATATCAGCTTTGTTCACTAAGCACAAGGCGCCGTTTTATGCGCTTTTGTTTACAGCAATAATACTCGGTTTGGTCATAAGGACGGCTAGCCTACCTGCGTTAGGCGCTACACCGTTGGTCGGAAATGCTTATCTAGGTATGGGCGGCTCGCTTACTGGCCTGGATCCGTATGAGTTCTACGATCTAATGAATAATGTGATCGCGACAGGGAACGTGCCTGTGATAAATCATCTCCAATATCTGCCGATAGGGTTAGCCTCGAGGTCTCAGGAAGTTCTTATATCTTTCTTCGGGGCGTACATGTACCGATTCATGCAGCCTTTAGTTCCTGCTGCGACTCCGATGACCTGGTTTATGATCTATCCGCCAATTGTAGCGATAGTCATGACGCTGCTTCTGTTCTTTATCTTACTTTATATTTTCAAGGATTATTGGATGGCTTCCTTGGGTGCTTTAGTCTTCCCTGCGTTTGAAACGTTGCTAGGTAGGACCTCTGCTGGATTCTCTACTAAGACCGCCATGGGGTTCATGTTTATATTCCTTTCGTTGTTCATGCTTGTAAAGATATTTACATCAAAGGACAGGAACTCAAAGCTTCTGTACGGCTTCTTGATGGCAATATCGGTCGGTTTTGCGGCAATAACAAGCGGTTATGCTGAATTTTCTGTGATAACAATACCGATGACATATCTTCTCTTGATAATGTTCGAATTCGATAAGAAAGAAGATCTATATGCCTTCTTACCATTTGGTCTATTCCTAGCATTCGAAGCCAGCTTCTTAAATTTCAGTCTTTCTAATTTACTGAGCTTTGAGTTGTTCCCTATGTACTTTGTGTACTTGGTGATACTGTTCAAGCTGTTTGTTTATGACAAGTATAGGGACCGATTGAAGATTCCATATATCAATGAAGGGACAAGTCCGGTGATATACGCGTTGATAATAGGTTTCGTGATAAGCCTGCTTCCAAAGCTTAACCTTTTGCATAAATTGTTAACATTCATAAGCTCTGAAATAGTCCATCCATTAGGTCTGGGCGCTGTAAACCCACTCTCTTTGACAATAGCAGAGTATGGTACTGTAAACCTCGCGGAGAGATTTTCAGAGTATAATTTTGTAGTTTCAGGTATTGGAGTAAACTTCCTGCTTTTGTTCATTGGTTCTGCGGTCCTTCTTTATCTTGTTTCAAGGAGGTTTAAGCATTGGTACATATTCTACGCATTTTTGCTTCCAATGGTAGTCCTGATAAATGGGGGAACTTTCTCGTTCAGCTTATCTTCAGAGGTATACCTGCTCATAGCGGTAATAATGGCATTCTTACCCGAGATAATAGCGTTGTATGAATTCAGCCGGCATAAGAGCAAAAAACTTCTCGGTAACGTGGCAATTTTCGTATTCATATCCATAATCTTAATTGTCGTTTCATTAGCGGTTGGACAGACTAAGAACTACTACAAGTACGGCGCAGCCGGTTTGATCGGTATATTCATATTATTCTTGGTATTCGATAAGTTCGAGAGGGAAAGTGTTTCAGATAAGGTGTATCTTGTACTGCTTTCCCTGTTCGTTTTGACGTTGATCCTATCAAATTTGGAGCTGAGGCTTCTAGAGCCTACAGATGTCACCGCGGTTCTTTTGGTTCCTCTGGCAGTGGTCTTCATGACAAAGTCAGGGATCAAATACGTCAAATCGTTGTTTGCTGATCCAGCCCAAAGGAAGATGCTCTACGCGGTCATCGGTTTGATAGTCGCTATAGCATTGGTATTCGTTGCGATAGAGCTTTACAACAGTCTTAGTGTCTCCTACCAGATAGCCCAGCAGAGTGGTTCTGGTCTAGCTCTTTGGGGTCCGACAATGCTTTGGATAAACCAAAACACTCCGACTAACAGTTCAATAATCTCGTGGTGGGATTATGGTTACTGGGAGCAGGCAATAGCTGGGAGGACATCAGTTGCTGATGGAAGTAATGCATATGGCTACCAATCAATGATCGCAAAGTATTTCTTTGAGGCTACATCCCCCTACCAGTACGCTACTTATCTACACTTTATACATGAGCCTACCTACGCAGTCATAAGCGGCAGTGAAGTATTGAAGTTCTCGGCGATTTCGACGATAGCGTTGAAGCCGACAGAGTTCTCACCTCTTGTAGAAGGAAGCACACAGCTAAATTCAAACAACATCGGCAATGAAAGTTACAAATACATAGCCACATTCGGCGGAAGCTCGAGTACTGGATATGGGCTGGTCAATTCTAATGTAACTTTTGGATTGCAGAATATTCCAGCAAGTGACGCTATATTGCTTGAGGTGCTGCTGCCGTTCAATTCATCATCGGTAATAGGCAAACCGTATGGTATAGTCTACAATATTCTGACACAGCAGGCTTCATCTCCTATGCCGATAGATTACATGTGCCATTACTCCGAAGGATGCGTGCAGGAAAGTACAGATGGCATACCCGGTGGATTTATGCTGTTGAATCCAAATCAAACTGCTACTCTTCACATAGGTGGAGTAGGTTCGGGCTACATACCAGAGCAGATAAACCTGTCCTCTTATGGCAATCCGACTGCGGCGCTTTTCATGCCAAATCAGACGCTGAATACACTGTTTGTAAAACTGTATCTGCTGAATGAAACTATCCCAGGCTTTAAGCTTGTATTCTCTGATAACCTACCGGTTAATTCTCTTTTAAGCATTGAGAATCAGGTTCTGACTAACATAAATGTATATCAGATAAACTATACGCAACTGTCTAAGTACGAACTGACGGGTGAGTGTTCAACCTCTCCCGCGTCTGTTAACTACTGCGCTAATCTCAGCTATCTGCCGAGCGTATTCAATAAGAATATTTCATTGATAAGCAATAACAGCATTTAAAAATCTTATTAAGAAGTAGTGTTATATTGTATATCATGATAATAACCGTATCTGGGATAACTGCTTCTGGCAAGACAACTTTGGCTAAAGGTTTGGCGGATGAGCTCAACTTAGAATATATCTCGGGTAGTTCTAAACTTAAGGCTCTCCTACCAGTCAAAACATTCAATTCATGGGAATCAAAGGACGGCATGAAGATGATCCATCTCCGGCTTAAGAACCCTGTTTTCGATAAGAAGCTAGACCTAGCTCTTCTGCGAACAATAAGGAAAAGTGATAATATCGTAGTAGACAGCTGGACTATACCTTGGCTGCTGAAAAGCAATGATAATATCTTGAAGATATATGTCAAAGCACCGATAGATGTAAGGGCACGTAGGGTCTCGGTTAGGGATAATATCCCCTACAAATCTGCCTTAGAGATAACTAAGAAGAAGGACCTTTTGACTGCAGGTGTCTACAAGAAGCTATACAAAATAGACGTGGCTAAAGATTTAGCCCCATTTGACTTGGTGATAGACTCTAGCAAATTGGATAAGGATAACCTCAGGGATCTCTGCGTAGATTTCATATTTAAATTCTTTAAAGTGTAATTTAGTTGAATGGGCCTGCCTTATGAGGACATAAAACGTGAAGTTATAACCTTGCGCGATGAGGCGACCAGTGAGGATTACGGAGCGTATCCCGATAGGAGAGATATAAAGCAGAAGCTTGACTTTGGCTTCATACTGCTTGACAAACCAAGCGGCATAAGGTCCAAGACTTCAGCCTTTATCGCCAAAAGAATACTTTCTCCGCTGAACGTCAGTAAGATCGGCTACTCAGGGACTTTAGTGTGATTCACAAAGAAATCCCAACGTAACTGGATTACTGCCATTATCCTTGAACCGCGCAAACAAAGCGATAGCTCTGCTCCTGCTGGGCGGAAAAGAGTACGTTGCTTTGATGCACGTGCATAAGGACTTTGATCCAGAAGAATTGAAGAAACAGATGTTGGAGTTTGTAGGCAAGATAAATCAGCTTCCACCAGTCAGGTCAAACGTAAAAAGGCAGTATCGAGAGAGGACAGTTTATTATTTAGATATATTAGAGGTCGAGAACAAAGATGTTCTGTTCAAAGTTGGAGTCGAGTCAGGTACATACATAAGGAAACTTATACATGACATGGGCGAAAAGACAGGATTAGGCGCTCACATGGTGGAGTTGAGAAGAACAAAGGTCGCTGGTCTAACCGAAGATGATGGTCTATCCACTCTGCAAGGTTTGGAAGATGCGGTTTATTTCTACGAAAAAGAGGGTAATGATAAGCCTTTAAGCAGAGTGATTCAAAACATAGAAAAAGCAGTGGATTTTCTTCCGAAGGTGTGGATATCTGATTTTGCAGTCGATACAGTCTGTAAAGGTGCTCCTATAGCTGTCCCTGGCGTAGTAAAATTTAATCCTTTTAAGCCGGATGAATGGGTTCTGATATACACGCTTAAGGGGGAAATAGTAGCGATAGGAAAGGCAGCGATAGATTCAAGTTCTTTGAAAGGCATAGAAAAAGGTATAGTAATAAGGACTGATAGTGTAATTATGAGACCGGGTATATATCCTGAGTATCATAAAACACAATAAAAATTGGGGTGGTAGTCTAGCTTGGTATGATACTGGTTTCGGGTGCCAGAGGTCGTGGGTTCAAATCCCATCCGCCCCAATTTTATAGTCGATGGTGCGTGTGCGTATTCAAAGCATTGTTTTGACAAAAACAGAAACTATTTATTTATAAAGTCTTCATAGTAATCAGTAGAGGTGATTGCGATGGATATTGAAGGGGAGGAGAGCAAGGGTCAAGCGTCTGCATTAGAGGAGTTATTAAAACAGACGTCATTCACTAAAGAGATACAGGAGGACATCAAGATCTTGGATAGGTTAGCCCAAAAAGATAATTTATTTTATGGACCAGGAACTATATCTGTAAATGGGGTTCGTAGCGAGGATTGGCCCAGGTACGTCCTGCGGCACATCAACGAAGCTGCGAAATATCAAACATATGAGAACAAGTATCTCCAGAAGTTTATCCACGCTGCGGCCACCGTCGCCAAGTACACCGATGACAGGGCTTTGGTAGGTGATGTGATGAGAAACATACTGCTCCACGGCGCTTCAGGATACATGTTTGCGGAGATATACACCGCGATAGCCGATCATACGAAGTATAGGAGCGACATGCTGCCCCTTTTTTATGTTGTAGACCATCCAGAGTGATCAAATCTGATACATTGTATCCAACGGACAGGAATCCCCCCAGCAGTGAATGAGCGCATGTGGTACAAGGATTTATTTAATACGCTGTCACTTACACCCTATCTATCTTTAAGTCGTAGTCTTCCTTTAGTCTCTTCTCTGATACAGGCGTAGGAGAGCCGTCTATGAATGATTCGAACTTTCTGTTCTTTGGAAACAGTATGAACTCCCTTATATCATCTTCTTTAGCGAGTGTAGCTACAAACCTATCTAAGCCGAGCGCTATTCCCCCATGGATTGGTGCCCCATAAGATAATGCCTCTATTAGGAAGCTTAAAGATTCTTCTATCTCTTTTTCATTAAGTCCCATTATCTTTAGGATTTTTCTTTGCAACTCTGGATCATGTATCCTCATTGAGCCACCACCAACCTCTATTCCATTCAAGACCAGGTCATATCTTTTCCCTAGCATCTCCTCAGGTTTTGAGTCTATATGTTTGATTGTGTCCTCTGTAGGCATTACGAAAGGATTATGCATCGGTACTAGTTTGCCAGTGACTTCATCCTTTTCGAAAACAGGAAATTTATCTACCCACAGGAAAGAGTATTCCTCTCTGAACTTACCTATCTTTATACCGATTATACGTCTTAGCTTCGACACCGCAGATAGCAACAGACTTTCAGATATGTCTGTGCATATTATGATTATATCTCCTTCCTTACTGTTAAGCTTCTTTATTATCTCAGAGTTTTGTCCACTCATTGCTTCAGCTATCTTTTCTGGCTCAGATCTAAGTTTTTTGTCCTTCACAAACATCCATGTGAGCCCACCGAGACCGAACATCTTTGCCTTCTCCACCATCTCCGACATGAACTCTTTATCTATCTTTGATTCTTTCGTCCCAAACTTTGCTTCAAAGTTTATTGCTATTGCCTTTCCTCCGTTTTTTATAACGTTTTTTATCACATTGTAATCTGTCTTCGACATCTCCGCAGTTAAATCAATTATCTCATTGTCAAATCTGAGGTCAGGCTTGTCATTCCCATAGAGCTTGATCGCTTCCTTGTAATCCAAGTGCTTGAATGGGGTTTTTATGTTTTTATGCAGCACTTCTGTGAATATCCTCTTAATCATCTTCTCTATAAGATCCTGAACGTAGTGTTCATCCTTAAACGACGTTTCCAAGTCAAGTTGCGTGAACTCCGGTTGTCTGTCCTCTCTTGGGTCCTCATCCCTGAATACCCTAGCTATTTGGAAATACTTGTCCAATCCAGAGATCATTGACAGCTGTTTGTAAACCTGCGGAGACTGAGGAAGTCCGTAGAATTCGCCTTTGTGTATCCTTGACGGCACTATGAATGTCCTTGAGCCGCTGGCATCGTATGTGTCCTTAATAAGCAGCGGAGTCTCTAGTTCTAGAAAATTGTTATCCCAAAAGAATTTCCTAATCGACTTTATTATTTTGTCTCTGAATTCTATCTTGTTCAAAGCTTCTCTTCTTCTCAGGTCTAGGTATCTGTACTTGAACCTAAGCTCTTCCTCCGGCAGGAAAGCACCTTTCTCCTCTATTATTTCAAATGGGGGTATTTTTGACTTGTTTATTATCTTCAATGATTCAGCTAGTATCTCAAATTTGCCGGTTGGCATGTCCGGATTTATATCTTTCTTGCCCCTTTTTCTGACTGTGCCTTCTACTCTTATTACGAACTCTCTGCCTAGTTGCCTAGCCTGGTCCAAAAGGTTGCTTTCGAAGACGAGCTGTGTTATGCCATACCTATCTGCCAGATCTATGAAGGCTTTATCCTTGTGTATCCTCACATATCTGCACCAGCCATTTATGCTGACTTTCTGCTTGTCATATTTTGCACTGGAGAGGTCTCCGCAAGTTATTTCCATACTAATTTTGATTGATCATCGAATTTAATATCTCTATGGTTCTTTTTAAAACTTCCTTTGGCTTGGATTTGTATCTTTTTATTATCTCTCCAGCGACATAATCCGCAAGCTTCTTGTTTTTGACGTATCTCTTGAGAACTTCTGGATTCTCGTCTATAAACTTCCTAATTTCATCGTCTATTCTGCTTGATTCGAGTTCATCATGCCTAACTTTCTCATGTTTTACAATGCTTTTGATCGTATCTTCATCTATCTGAAATCCGCCTTCTATCTCTTCTATCAATATCCTTAAACTTGTGTCGTCTATCTCGTTCAGTTTAAATCGTTTTATCTCCGTCACAGCCTGCATTAGGCTGTCAAAATGGTATTTATCCTGGTTTTTCTCGATTAAGTCTAATGCATGTCTATCGAAAGCTATAGCTTCAAGTATAGTTTTGGAGCTGTAGGAGTATTTATCGCTCAGCTCTCTAGCTTTCTTAATCGGGTCTATAGTTCCTTTGATGCTATAGTTTTCTATGTTATACTCTGGTAAATCAGGTTCATATATATACCCGTACTCTTCGTCGCTTTCCTTCTCTCTGGATGTCTTGGTTACCCTTTCTTTCTCATCGTAAGATCTTGTCTCTTTTACAGGTTCCATTCCCTTATTTATTAGTCTAGTTTGCCGGTCTATCTCATACCTTGCAGCTTCAATTAGGTTTTTCGTACCAGTTATGTTTTTTATCTCCACTCTCTCCTTTCCAAGAGATATGTTTAGGTCTGATTTTATCTCCCTATCTATGTCTATACCAAGATAATATAAGAGTGCCTTCAATGTGAATATGAACGACTTTAGTTCATCTTCACTTTGTATATCGGGCTCGGTCACTATCTCTACTAAAGGAATACCAGATCTGTTGAAGTCTAAAAGTGAATAGTTTTCACCTCTTATTATCTTAGCAGGATCCTCCTCTATCTGTACTCGTCTTATAGCTATTGTTTTTTCATTATCTATCTCAAGAGCCCCATCAAAGCCTATTGATTCCTGTAGCTGCGTTATCTGAAATGATTTCGGCAGATCTGGATAGAAATACACCTTCCTTACGAATGATATTTTGTCTCTTATTTTACAATTAAGGGTTTTAGCTATAGATTTCGCTATAACTATTGCTTCCTCATTTAGAGACGGCTTTGAGCCTGGGAATCCCATGCAGATCGGGCAGATATTCACATTAGGCTCTTCAATGGGCTCTGTGCTACAGTTGCAAAACAGCTTAGACTTCGTAGGCAGAGCAACATGTATTTCTAGACCGATCTTCATATTTCACCTATGTTATACTTGAACTTGTACTTGAAATTCTTCTCCCACTCCGATGCGAATGAGATAACCCCATAGTCGTTGAATTGACTTCCGACTATCTGTGCACTAAGCGGTAAGCTTCCAGAGTAGGAGTATGGGAATGAAATATGGGGCAATCCGCAAAGATTTGCCGGTATAGTGAGTATGTCAGCTGCATAGTTCTGTACAGGGCTCATCGAGTCGGCTTCGCTTATCTTTGGCGGAAGAATAGGCATAGTTGGTGAGATTATAAATGCGTCTTTTAGGATTTTTGATAATCTGTCGATAAGTTCTCCTCTTATGATCAATGATTTTGAGTAATATTTGTCCCTTACACTGGCGCTTCTTATAAATGTGCCAAGGATGATTCTCCTCTTCGCTTCTGTACCAAATTCTTCCCTTGCTTCCGTGAAGAAATCATTGTATGGCTTTGAGAAGTCCTCTGCCTTAAATCCATATTTGAACCCAGTAAACTTAGCTAAGTTAGTTGAAGCCTCGGCCATAGCAATCAAGTAGTATGCCGGAATGGATAGCTCTATCTCTTTCAAACTTATATTCTCTACAGTGTATCCTAGTCCTTTTAGTTTATCTATAAACATGTTGAACTGCGACATTATCTTGTCATCAACTTTGTCAAGAAGCTCATCTATTACTACCAATTTTTTGTGGTGTAAATCGGTGATTTTGGTGTTCGTAGACGTAGGATCCCTAGGGTCTTTTCCTTTTGTTATATCTAGCATTATTCTAATGTCATCTGCTGATCTAGCCATGACTCCTATTTTATCAAGTGAATTTGCGTAATCTATCAATCCATATCTAGATATCACAGAATAAGTCGGTGTGAAGCCGATTACCCCGCAGAAAGCTGCCGGAGAGGATATAGAACCACCAGTAGATTCAGCTATAGCAACATGATATTTCAATAGGGCAGTTGCTATTGCAGCACCGCTGCTTGAGCCACCCGCCACTCTATCCTCATCTAAGGGATTTCTTGCGGGCTTGCTGCAGTTTATTCCGAAGCTTCCAAATCCAAATTCATCCATGTTTGTCTTACCTAGGAACGAGAATCTCTTTGTTTTGAATATTCTATCTACAACCGTTGCATTAAACGGAGGAATATACCCCCTAAGAATCTTAGACGAAGCCGTAGATTCCACACCTTTAACGCAGATGTTATCCTTTATACTTAGAGGTACTCCATCTTGTTCTGGTTTTATAATCACGTTAAATGCATTTAGCCTAGAGTTAACCTTACTAAGTTCTTCATAAACTTTGTCGTAGTAGTCCTTTGGTTTCACTTTAGACTCAAATTCATGTATATAGCTACTCATATCTTTGGACCCACTACGAAACCCCTATAAGTCTTTGTATTTGATAGCAATTCGTCTCTGTCTTCGAACTTTTCAACTTCATCTTTCCTTGGCTCTCCGTTTATCTCGACGGAATGAAACGCCAGCTTATTTTTGCTTTCATCAAACTTATTCACGCTATCAAAGTACTCTAGTATATTCTCTATGTCTCTCTTTATACTCTGTTTTTCTTTTTCATCCAATTTTATCCTGCTTATCTTCAAAAGTCTGTCGAATTCTTCGCCTTCCATTTTAATCCTCAATAGATAAAGTTATTCATCTACACTTAAATATCTAGATTATCACCCAAAAAAACTTTTCTAAGTTTAAATAAATAAGATAGAGTCAGGAGGTTCTGAATATATAGATGTTTATGAATCGAATCTTAAGATTAATTCATTTTATTTTAACAGTGTATTAACTAAGCTTCTCTTTTATCTATCAGCCACTTACTTTTTCCTCTGTCTTTATAGAAAGGTATACTGTCTTTATTCAGTAATTCGACATCAATTGTTGCCATTCCTTTATCTATCGAGTAGGCTATCTCCATCTGTTTGGATGATAAGTAACCTTTGATAGTTTTTATTAGATCTTCTTTATCTCCATTAAACTGCCCTTTATCTATGTAGAAAGTGAGCCTGTCTAATTCACTCTCTCTAGTCATAACTGAATAACCTTCGCCGACCTTAAATCTATTAATCAAATCGCCTATAGTGTCCGCTACCATCTCCTCAACTAACTTTCCTACACCAAATCTCTTTATGCCGTCTGATCTTTCTATGTAGTAACCCAGGGTATCACCATTATCAGCTACTCCCACGACTTTGATCGTGTCTTTTGTATTATAATTTATCAGTGGCACATATTCCGCTCCTTTTCTGGCTTTGGTGGTTATCACAAGCTCACCTTCTAGTCCTACAGCTTCTGCAGGAGATAACAATTTTTCAATGCCATTTATTTTTGTGTTTATCATGAATAGATTGTTGTAGGATAAGAATCTGAATGGTTTATTTACTGCAGCATCACTAGTAAGCTCATCCTTAGTGTAGGTTCTGTACGCTGCGACCCCCTCTGAACTACCTATAAAATCCACAGTAATACTAGTAGGAAATAAACTGTAAAGAAGTTTAGCTCTTTGATATGGTAAATTCTCACCGCCAGTTATCATGTATATGTTCGAATTATTTATTGCGGTTTTTAAATAGCTCCTATCGGCGTCTTTCATATCGTATATCTCTCTGAATATAGCTGAAGGAAATCCCATTACGACTATATTTTTCGAATGAGAGTTATTAAGTTTTTCTATGACTTTTAAAATATCTACCATGTTTTGACCTGGGCCTTGGCTTATCTCTATAGAGTCGGATTTATTAGAGATCAAGCTCATAGCTCTACCACTTATTGCCGGTGCCGGGGGTCCTTTATTAAGCTCGATATCCATCCCACCCAGTACAAGCTTATCTAATATCTCATTTACAAATGTTGTAGCATAATCAGCATCCTGGTCATATGTTCTTGGTATAGGTTTAGGTTTGCCCGTAGAGCCGGATGAGAAATAAACAGTTATTGGTGTCTTCTTTGACGGAATTAAATCGTTATAATCTCCTATAAATATACCTCCGTCAATCAACGGTAAAGACCTTAGAATGTCCTCCAGTTTCGTTCCTTTTTCTATCTCTTCAGCAGCCTTTGAATATTGCTCTTTGGAGTAGAAAGAAACATTCTTTGCTGCATATCTTATCATATCATGAGCACTTAACTCATCCATATTCTCACTTAACCTCCGTCATCAAAAATTTGCATTGATTATCGCCCTTGCTTACACATTCAACTTCCTCTACCTTTAGTTTTTCATTTAAAATATTCTCTAACATTCTATTAAGGATCCCTCTAGCAAAATGGCACTGCGGCGTCTTAGCTAATCCAAATAACTTTACATAGGTTTCTGCGAGTACGGAGGGCGATATCATTATTATTATCTGGTCCTTCTCGATGTTAATCTCCGTCTTGCCGATCCCTACCAGCGGAGTGATCGTAGATAAAAATTTAATTGTCTTGTTTATATCATTAAATCTAGCTTTGTAGTCTTTGGATATAGTATCACCTAGATTTTCCCCCAGTTTTACTACCAGATCTTCATTGTAGTCACCTAAGTACTTAGAAAAATATACTAAAAATTCAGCATTTATCATCACGCCAGGTCTGCCCAAAAGGAGAAGTCTGCTACCCTCAATTCTTACGTTTTTTGTCATTATCAGATTCTGCAGGTACTGCTCTGCTTCTAAATCTGTATTGTCCATTGATCTTACCTCAAGTATACCCCGCCTTGACCTATCTTCATCGGTATTACACTCCTTTCATTGTTTGTCCTGCGCATCTTTATTATCTGCATACTCCTGTCGTATTCCCCGCCCAGCCCGCTGTAGTAAAGCTTTATGACGGCGTCGGAGAGGTATTCTCCGCTGAAGAACATTATTTCGTTCTCTCCAGTCCCTTGAGACTGCTCATCCGTCATTATTGTCGTAACGCCTATTTCCTTTAGGCTGTTGACAAGATCAAGCAGGAATCTCCTGAACTTAGAGTTGTTTTCGAAGTACATGTATATCGTTGAGAGGGAATCTATCACGAGCCTCTTAATGTTGTCCTTCTTGATGGAATCGATTATCGGTAGATACTCAAAATCAACAGGTGAAGCCGAGACTACGCTGAGCTTATTCTGCTTGATTAAATCCTTAGGATCCAAGCCTATTACCTCCATGTCCTTAATTATATCATCTCTTGATTCTTCGAAAGAATAGTACAGTCCATTCTCCCCATTTTTAGCGCCATGGTGCAGGAACTGCATGCCAATGATAGATTTACCAGCGCCAGGTCCTCCAAGTACCGTTATTACACTCCCTTTCTCGAAGCCACCCTCGATTTTTTCATCAAGTCCATATATTCCCGTTTTTATCCTTTCAACAACCATATTCACCTCGATGGATCTGCTATTCCATCTATCCCTTTGAATATTTTGTCAGATTTAACCTTTTTCCCATAGTCTTCAGGCTGTATAAGCAGAAGTTCGGGCTGTGCTACTATAAGTTCTGTTCTTCCTCTCTGTCCGTAGTCTACTGAATCTCCAAATTTGTAGATCGTGAATGGATAAGGTGGAAAATACTCTATTGAATTATTATTGAGCTTACCTATTGATGATTTTCCAGCGAAGTGCCCATACATCGGTATGAAGTTAGTTCCCTTCTCCCCGAACTCACTCTCTAACTTCTGGATCTCGTAAGCATTTATTTCAACCCCAGACATTTTTATAACTTTAACACCCTCTATCAGGTCTTTGGGCATGTTGTACAGGGTTTGTGGTGTGCCTGTCATCACGCCTACGTTTCCATCCATGAGTTGATACAATGTATTCTCTATAACAGGGCCAATCACTTTGTTTACTTCCTCAGGAGGTTTATTTTTCAATCCTTTTGTGTCGAATGATAAGTCGACGTAATTCATATTTAATATCTCAGCTAAGATTCTATGCTCCTGCTGATATGCGCCTTTCGGACCTAGACAAAGTAACTTTTTTCCATCCAGCGCAGACTGTGGAACGGTGTCAACTATCCCGATTACTTCATCTAAAGCAGAGAATGTCAGCGGAAGAGATCCATGGTATACTGTCTTTGGTGTTCCCGTAGTGCCAGACGATTCACTTCTGTATAAGTCTGAAATTGATATGTCTTTAGGCTTGTAGAATTTTTCGTATCCATCTTCCTGTTTAAGCTTATCGTAGTCAGCGTATCCAAGAACCTTTACAAGTTCGTCCAAGCTTTTAGTATCGTCTATTTTTTTCGCGGTTATCCCATTTGCACTTGCTCTTTCAATCCAGAAATTTGAGCCGCGCTCCTCTGAGATATGTTTCTTTGCTATTAATTTTACCCACCTTAAGTTAAACATGTCCCAGCTCATTCTGCCATTAGAAACGTCTTTCAACAGGCTCCAGGTTTCACGCATGTCTGGATAATCCAAGGTCTCGTCTTCTATTATTTCCCACCATAAGTGTCCCATTGTTTGGTTGTAATCTATCGCCATATTAGACTAATATGAAATAGCTTAGTATTAATATGTTTCTATTATATAGTAATTACAATTTCAACATCTGATTTATCTTAGCGCGAGAAAGCCCACGCTCTTCAGAGGTGAGAGAATGTCATCAACCGGTGCCAACTCTCCGAATAGCAAACGAATTTAAATTCAATTGTATATTCATTAGAGTATGATGAACAATGTACTGTTTATACTATGTGACACAATGAGGAGAGACGTGTCCAATGTATACGGCGGGGCCGCAAGGATGGACAACCTGTCGAAACTTGCGCGGGACGGCGTAGTATATAAGAATGCGATTTCTCCATCTCCTTGGACAGTTCCATCACACGTTTCTTTTTTCAGTGGAATGTATTTGAATGAGCATGGCGTGCACGAAACCGCAAAATTAAAGACCTGGCACGTGGCAAACAGGAACAAGGGCATCTACAAAGACCTACTGCCGGCCGTGCTTTCATCAAAAGGATACAACACTCTTGGTATCTCGACTAATCTCCTTGTCTCTACCATCACAAATCTTGACATTGGCTTTAATACCTTTTTTAATGCAGACATAGTGCTCACAAGATACCAGCTTAGGCAGGACAAGGAGTTAATAAAGATGGTACGGGGTGGGTACAGCAACGGAGAAATAATCTCCGCACTTCTAAAGAAGATGAAGATAGGCACGTTGCTTAAGTATGGCGCTGCATACTTTATGACGAGAAGGGCAGAGAAAGCGCTTAACTTCCCATTTGACAAGGGCGCCGCCTATGTAAATATGCTGCTGTCTGGATCAAACTGGAATGAACCTTTCTTTAGGTTCATAAATCTTATGGAGGTGCATGAGCCTTACAGGCATTCTTCATACCGGGGACCGCAGGAGAATTTCAAGTCGCAGAGAAAAAAACATGGGGAGATGGGCGCAGTCAAATCCGAATACGTTTTAGAGGCGGAGTATCTTGACCAAAATATAGGGAGAATTATCTCTAATCTTAAGAAGCTAGGATTGTACGATGACACGATGATAATAGTGACATCAGACCACGGCCAGGCATTCAATGAGCATGGTTACATAGACCACGGAGTGTATCTGTATGATGAACTGATACGAGTGCCCCTGATAATAAAGTATCCACGAAATAGGAAGTTTGAGGCAAGAAGAGGGTATCAAAGCTTGGTTAACCTCCCTAAGACAATAATAGAAGCTGTTGAGGGCGGCGATGACCATAGTTTGACAACTGAGACAGCTTTCTCAGAGGCTTACGGACTCAACGTCCCTATGTCCAAGAGAGACATGGCTAATAATAGATCTCTGATAAATCTTTATGAGAGACCAAGGAAGGCAGTCTTTAAGGATGGCTTCAAGCTCGTCATCGAAGGTAAAACAGGGAACATAGAGGAGTTCACGAAGGATGGCAAGGATGTTTTAGCTGATATAAAGTATTCGAAGGTTAGGGATGAGCTGACTAATGAGATAGACATATTCAAGGGTCAGGAGAAATTTGCGTTACCTAAATGAAAACCAAATTTTTTGTAGGTACCTCTGGATGGGCTTACAGTTGGAATAAGGGCGGGACTTTGGATTGGTACGTTTTGAATTCTGGCTTAAATGCAGTCGAGTTGAATGCAAGCTTCTACAGGTTTCCATTTCCAAACCAGGTGAAGGCTTGGGCGAAGATGAAAGACCTATCATGGTCCATCAAAGTTAACCGCAGCATAACTCACATGCACAAGTTCAATGACAAGGCCAGGATAATGTTTGGAAAATTCAAAGCGGCATTCAGACCTATGGACAAGCTCATAGACAACTATCTATTTCAGCTTCCTCCAAATATCAAGAGCGACAAAGCCGATAATATACTGAAATTTATATCAGACAGCAACATCACCAAAAAAGCCGTTGTTGAGCCAAGATCAACGTCTTGGTTTAATGATACCATATACTCAAAGTTCAAGGAGGGCGGCGTAACTATGTGTAGCATTGATTCCCCAATAGGCTCATTTTTTGTGAAAACTACGGACAAAGTCTACCTTAGGCTTCATGGCAGAAAATCATGGTACACATACAATTACTCTAGGAATGAATTGGAGGAGATAAT
>JADFAP010000003.1:0-8223 GCA_015121965.1 Candidatus Acidifodinimicrobium mancum | reverse complement strand
ATTTTATTTCAGCGTCTTTTGCTTTACAGTCTCAGCTTCTTCCACCAGGGAATCAAATGCTTCATCTATTATCTGCTTCAGCGATAGCTGTCCCCAACTCTCCATTTCGAATATTATTTTCTTGTTGTTAGAGGATATCTTTATTACGTCCTCTCCGGCGAATTCTTCGCATGCCTTGCATAGTATGCATTTGCTTAGTTGTCCCTTTTTTACTGAAAGCTTTCCGCCTTCTGCTTCCAAAATGTTCACTGGGCATTTTGCTGCTATCTGCGCTGCATTTTTCACATTTTCCTTGATTATATCTATCTTCGGATAGAAGTGGTAGAATACATGGGCTGGAGTGAATTTTGTATGTTCACTGCCGTCACCAAATTTAGCTTTTGCCTCTAATTCTATAGTCTCTCCGAGTTTAAGCGAAACTATCACCATATTATCATAAACAGGCACTATATCAGGATCAGATGACTTGAGGTCGCCAGAGTGTACTACCTTTGGCCCGATCTCCTTCAGTGAAAAGACCACCTCTTTCTTTGATTTTTCAAGCTCAGGGAAAGTTTTTAGTGGTATCAACCCAAGTCTGTGCGCCAGTATTTCATCGTACATAGAACTCGTGTTGCTATAGATAGTGACGTCATCTATGGCCATTGTCTTCACGTTGGTTATGATTGCGCGCCTAAGTGCGTTCAAAATTGAGAAGTGACTATCAGTCACCAAGAACTGTGCTTTTTCTTCATCCTTGCTTAAAGTTTCTACAGGCATACCTACATCCTCCTACCCTTTCTACCACCTTTGCGCTTACATCCATCGTGTGGAATCGGTGTGACGTTTTCTACGCTTAAAACCCTTATGCCCGATCTCTCTAAAGCCCTTAAGGCAGATTTAGCTCCAGGTCCAGTGGTCTTTGACTTTATTCCTCCAGCCGCTCTTATTTTCGCGTGCACTTCGCTTATCCCCTTCATCGTTATTTCCTCAGCAACTTTTTTTGCAGCGTCCATGGCTGCCCTTGGAGAAGAGCCCAGTCTGTCAGCCTTCACTTGTGAACCACCGCTGTGTATAGAGAAAGTATGTATACCGCTTAGGTCAGTTACGTGTATTATAGTGTTATTCATCGTTGAATATATGTGTAAAACTCCAACCTTTCCTCTCTCCATAGTCACCCTTTATTCTCCTCCTTATTGGCTCTTATAGGGTGCGCTTCGGATTTAAATGGGGAGTTAGGCGCGTAATTTACCTTTTCCTCATCCTCTCTATTTACAAGCATGCTCGGAGCGGATATCACCTTATCTCCCAGTGCTATATGCGAGTGCGTTATCATCTGCCTAGCTTCATTTATGCTTCTGGCCAGCTTCTTCTTGAACACTATCGTCTGAAGTCTCCTCTCAAGTATGTTCTCTATCCCTAACTCCAAAACATTATCCTCCGTCGCATCCTTTCCCACAAGACCGAGTTTATTCAACGTTTCAATGAACGTTTTTTCGCCTTCAGCTTCGGTGTTTGTAGCTTTTGATGCAATTATATCCCTCGCTCTTTTCCTTATGTTTCTCAGGAATGATTCCTCTTTCCACAGTTCTTTCTTGCTCCTGAATCCATATCTCTTTCTGAGTATCCTGTCTCTGTCTATCCTGCTCTTGTCCCAGATCTTCGTCGGTGATTTGAATTTGTTTGTCTGCCTCTTGCTTGTTCCCATATCTTTACTCTTTTGTCGGCGGCTTCATCTCTTTTGCTTTGGTTACGCCGATTGTCTTACCTACTCTCCCCTTCTCATTTGCGCCTCTTGAACGGGTCTTCTGCCCTCTTACCTTGTAACCGAACTGATGTCTTACCCCTCTGTATGTTCGTAGAAGTTTTATCTGCTGTAAATTTAATGCATTCTTAGATTTCAATTCATTTCCAACTTTGTGTTTGGATATTCCGGTTTCGAGCTCCTTCTGCCAGTTCAAAAGCCAGAGAGGGATGCCGTATTTCTGCGGATTTGTCAGCGCTTCCTTTAGTTTGGTTATCATCTCCTCGTTCAGATCCTGTAGCTTAGAATTTGCCTCTATGTTCAGTGCGTTGACCATCGCATTTGCATAAGATGCACTGACACCGTATATCCTTATGAGCTGGCTTATGACGCTTTTGTCTCCATCTAGGTCAGTGTCTCCTATCCTTATTATGCGTTTCTCTCCGGTCCTCTTTGGAGCCTTTATTGCTTTATCCTGTACAGTTTGTACCATCTTACCTTTTAACAACTTGAGTGATAGCATCAACTCATTTTTGCCATTTTACTGACTACTCATGAGACGCACCAGTGATTATCTTCCGTGTTCGGAATGGGAACGGGATTTGCCGCTGGCCTATGGACGCTATCATCCTTTCTATCATTCTTTCTATTTAAAAATCTTTTCATGCATCCAGTAGATAGACAAGTGAACCTTCAAATGTAGCTGCTATCGGCTTTTGATTAAAGAACTTTAGGAAATTCGGACTATTTAAATCTAAGAGAATCAAGTTTTTGAGCTTCTGACTCTTTTTAAGCTATATAAATAGATGTGGAGTCAAATTATTAATGATGTCTAAATTTGGATTGTTAGCTGTTGGGATTGTCGTAGTCATTATAATAGTAGCAGTAGTTTTATTCTTACCTCATATATTAAACCAAGCTGGCCAAAAGACTGCGCTTTCCAGCGCCAACAACCTCACCTCTTTGTTTGCTGCTGCGCAAAGCTTGTATAATTCTTCCGGTCCGTTTAATATCTCGTATGTGTTTCATATGAATCTTCCTTATCTTTCGGTAGGCAATGTGCCTTCATCCAGTTCCAATAGTGGTGACAATGGCACTTTTCAGATAGCTAGATATGGTAATTCAATTAGAGCTTATTCGACCTTTTCGGCACCGTATGGAAATAACCTGTTACACGTATCTATCTTAATGAATGAAGAAGCAGTGTCTATCTATAATGGCTCATATCTCATTCTCTGCGATAAGATAACGTATACCAATGAAAGTCCGGTAAACTCATCTATTGAAAGTGGGATATTGTCTGCGAACTCCGCACCGATGAAATGTACTTCAACTGCTTTGGTTATCCCCTCCTTTGATATTGCAAATACGTATGTTGCGACCCCATTTGAGATGTCCTACGCAAGTAATTTTACTTCTCTGGAACAATCTAAGGGAAGTGTTCATTCTTTGGGATATAGAACCTATTTAGGACAAAGTTGCTTAATGGAAGAATTAATTCCTCCACCAAATGTGACAGGTTCGACAAATGTGTCGATTAATGACTGCGTCTCCTCATCAAATGGGCTTCCACTCTATTTCAATGCAAAAGTGAATGGTTCTGCTTTTGTAGAAGATACTATCTCAGCGATAAATGCAGCACCATCTAATGCTAACATCATCACATCACTGCCTTCTGGGGCCGTTTTAAGTTAACGCGCTACTGGGCTATGTTTAATTTAAAGTTATGTACCCATCTCTTTATCAGAGCATTCTAGTGAATATGTACTCTAAGAAATACTAACTGCTGATTGACAAGATTACTTATGTCTATAATCTTTGCATAAGAACCTCCCGTACAGATATATAATGAGGATTTATCAATTTAAAGTTTTATACCTCCAAAGGTAGGATATAAATTGAAAGAAAAATAGATAATATTAGATAATAAATTTAAACGCAGAGGTAGCGAAGCGGTCCAACGCGTAAGGCTAAGGACCTTATGGCCTAGCGCCCTCGGGGGTTCAAATCCCCTCCTCTGCAGATTGCTCCTGTATTTGAAGGTCATACGTTACCTAAAATAACATTTAAATACCGAAAAAAGTTAATAGAAATTGTATGGACAGAAAGGGGATCTACGCTTACATTGGTTTGGCATTTCTGCTGTCGTTGTTCTTAGTAGCGGTTTCACACGCTTTGCCGAATATATCCTACTTTCAGCCTTCGTCAAGCAACACTGCTATAATAACAACCGGCATAAACTCTATAGATTACTTTTCATCTTATCCCCTTGCCTCTTTTTATGGAATACCAGTGATATCTCTGAATTCTACTAGTATATCCTCGCAGGTAATAGCTAACTTAACCGCACAAGGAATTAAGAATGTAATAGTGATTGGAGGCCCGGCAGTCATATCAAATCAAACAATCCAGGCTCTGAAGAGCGCCGGCTTTAATGTTTTAAGGGTTTTCGGCATAACCGCCCCGGAAACGGCTGTGGACTTGGCTGAATATCTCCTTCCTTCAGCTAATGCTACTTGTGCTGTAATAGTCCCATATAATGAGAATCCTTCTTCTTACTACTCCTACCAATTTGCTGGAAGTGTCTACAGTGCAAGGAACAAGTGTATACTATTCCCGTTGTACTTCAACAACATCCCGTTGCCGATATTATCATACCTATCAAGCCACAATATAACAAACATCACCTTCTTCGGACCAAAGGACCTGTTGTCAACAGTCGAGGCGCAAATTAGTAAAAACACTGCTGTTAGATACCAGAACGAAAATGAGTCATCTCTGCCACCGGTGAAAGTGAGCAGATATCTAATAGTTGGGGTAAATCAAAATGCATGGAATGCCTCAATGATCATCGGTTCCCTTCCTTCGGTAAACTCATCCATGGCGTTGGTTAGCAATGTCACAGCCCAAATGCCAGGCATAGTGAAGTACATAAAAACTGAAAATATAACCGACGTAAAGGTAGTTGGGATACCATCAATAGTGGATCAGATAGACGCGTATCTAAAGAGTAATAACATAACCTACGAGTCTGAGCCACTTGAAAGTGCTGCTTTTAGTTTGATTAAGCAATTTCATAATGAATTTGCAAATGAAAGCGAATTGCACAACAGGCTAGCAAACGTTGCCGAAGAGCTTAATTCCGTTAAGGAGCAGCTTTCGGAGGTAATAAGCAAATTGAATTACTACAATCTCTCTATATACAATATGAGCCTGAACAATTCGACGGCTTTGTCCTTATCAAAGGAATTAGGCAGCTTATTGAGCATGGCCAAGGATGCGAATGCTTCCATATCATCGAATAATATATCTGCTGCATTGTCTATAATAGCCCAGATAAAGAGCCAGCTCAATTCGGACATGTATGGATCATATATGCGCGGTTCTGTGGTAAACAATTCTTTCTTCGAAGACAGATTCAACCAAAGTCAAATTCAGAAGGAAGTAGGTGAAGATATAAGCGACCAGATGGAGAATATAGGCAGATTTTTAAACAATACCTCAATCAACTCTACATGTAGAGCACAGATAACCAGCATGCTCAATTCTACATCCTACGAGTTGAAGAAGCTGGCTGGAGAGCAGGCAGCTTCGGCGTTAAACTCCAACCTTTCTGCTATACTTGCTATAAACAATAGAATCAGGTCCATAACAACGCAAGATAGTATGCTCATAAGGATCTGTGAACTTAGGCAGCGTGGAATTACTACTATTGTCAATCGTACGATTGGTAACGGTTCTATAACCAGTATAATAAAGATAATTAACTCCTCAGAAGACAACATGCCTAGGGTACCAGGCATCGAAAGCTAAAGTATTTAAGGAGCACGTTTCTTAGGACTTCATATGAAAAGAAGTAAAGGTTTGCATAAGTCTAGTAGGAACCGCCTTTTGCGAAGCAATGATGAGCGAAAGACTGTACCTATAGGTAAATTCTTACAGACGTTCAATGTGAATGACAATGTGATAATAAGTCCGGAGCCGTTCTTCCAGAGGAACATACCTCACAGGAGGTTTTTTGGCGCGTCTGGAAAGGTGATTAGAGAGAAGGGCAGGGCATACACCATAGAGGTGAAAGACGGCAAAAGATACAAATATATCGATGTGCTTCCTGTTCATCTGAAGAAACTGTGATATGGAATATGAATTGATCGACGAAACGCTGCTTGGGGAGACAGAGCTTAAGGAGAACTACTCTAAATTCATAGACCAGGGATACGAGTTCGGCAAGAAACTCATGGAGCACATGGACAAAAACGTCAAGATAAAGGACTTCGAGAACGCATTTAAGGCTTTATCCAATCTGAACTTGAATCTCAGGGATGATTACCTAAGGATGATAATTGATGTATGTCCCAATTCTCCCGACCAGCTTAGGGCAATTCTTTCACCATTGAAGCTGACCATACCAGAGGAGAGCTTAAATGCTGTTATAGCAACCTTAAAAAAGTTCCAGTGAGTTAGTTTCTATATGGGAAAAGATGAATACGCAAATGTGTTAGAGTACTTTCCATACGGTATGTCCGACTCGAAAGACCGAAGGCCGTCTGCAATCCTTCTCACAGAATCATTAGGCCTCCTTCTTGCAAGCATCAAGAAAGATGGCAAAGTAGAAGTTGGCAAAAAAGTATACATAGGGGAAGGAAAGAGAGAGGACATCCATCACATCATAAGCAGGATACCGCTGAGTAAAGTTGATGAAAAAGGCAAAGAATTGATGAATGAGATACTGGATAAGAAGATAGTGGAAGATGAGAAGAAATTCGTAGACGTAATCAACAGATTGGGTCCAATAAATGTGAAGCTTCATTCCCTCGAGCTTATCCCTGGCATAGGATCTAAGACATTGCAGAGGGTTATAAGCGAGCGTGTCAAAAGCCCGTTCACTAGCTACGATGACATAAACAAACGCGTTGAACTGCAGTTTGACATAAGAAGAAGCATTAGAGAGCGTATAATATCAGAGCTAAATGAAGTTGATAAGTATAGGATATTCACCTAAGGGGTCGTAGTCTAATCCGGTAGAATAGGCGGCTCCAGCTAGACTGGAAAAATGACTGCGAAAAGGATGATTAGAAGAAACCGCTTGATTTGGGTTCAAATCCCAACGACCCCAACCTATCAAGGGGCAGTTAAGTGGATACACATTTAATTACAATATAGAAAAGAAGGACCTCGAGAAACTGGCGATAAAGTACTTAGGAGAATCCAAAAAAGCTGTAGAGACTTGTAAAAATGTAGTTAGCAGCGACATAAAAAATAATATTTGAAATAAAAACGCGTTAATCTTATTTTGAGAACAAGTTCTTCTTCAGCTCTCTGTCTAAAGCTTCATCGTGCTTCCTAAGCCATTCCAGTAATAGGCTTGCGTGCTCCTTCTCATCGTCTCTGTTGTGTATTATAACCGCTTTCAGATCTTTGTCTTTAGTAGCATTTGCTCTCTCATCATAGAACATTATCGCTTCAATTTCCTCAACAAGCGACTGTCTGGCTCTACTTAAATCCTTAGTCTTCTCATCTAAATCTTCAGCAACTTCATATCTTGGCATATCGAATAGATAAGCATTCGACGTATAATAACTTTTTCCTGTCAAAATCAGTCGCAAAAAGTATTAATTTGTATGTTTCATTATTATTCTTGAATTCTAAGTTAAAATAAGGAGGTAAAAAATATGAACTACGACGCACAGTATGAAGTAAAGGGCTTGAAGTACAAGGAATTGAAGGGTTTGTCTGCAAAGCAGATATCATTCCATCACGACGTGCACTACGCTGGGTATGTAAAGAAGAGAAATGAGATACACACAAAGCTTAAGACCGTTGACAAGACCCAGGCAAATGCGAATTTCAGTGACTTCAGATCACTCAAGAAAGAGGAGACATTCAATGCGAGCGGGCAGATCCTGCATGAGCTTTATTTTGATATGCTTGGTGGAGACGGTTCTTTCTCTAATGACATGAATATAATCAAGAAAATAAACGAAGACTTTGGAAGTTTTGATAACTTTAAACAGGAGCTGTTTGCAGTCGCAAAGGCAGCGAGGGGATGGGCAGTCCTCTGTATAGATCCAACCGACAACAAGTTGAGGGTCTTCCTTGCGGATCTGCACAACGACGGGGCTGTCTGGGGCGCGATGCCAATAATAGCTTTGGATGTATATGAACATGCTTTCTATGTAGATTATGGACCGGACAAGGCAAAGTACTTGGAGCCGTTCTTCTCGAATCTAGACTGGAAAGCAATAGAGGCGCGTTATAATAAATTTAAATCAGTTTACGCTTGACGCCAAACACTCTAAAGCGATTTAGTGTTTAAAGAACGATGATATTTAGTCGTAAATCTTATTTAGAAAAGTATTTATACTAGTTATATTCTATTACTCTTTAGTGATTAATATGGGAAAAGGAATTAAACCGAATGGAATGCAGTATAACTTTTCTGGCTACGCTCCAAACAATATACCTGGCAAGGAGGGGTCTGATGTCAGTCAAGAAAATCA
>JADFAP010000034.1 GCA_015121965.1 Candidatus Acidifodinimicrobium mancum | reverse complement strand
CCAAGACCCAAACATTCGAACCACCCCCTTCCCGTTGAGTACTTCTTTGGATCGTAACCTAAATCAGCCATCACCCCGGAATCACTTTCTGGAGCCAATCTGCCCAAAACTGATGGAAAAGCCAAAGCTGCGTGAGAAAGAAGAGAGTTTATATTGACTTTATTCGCGTACTCTAGTGGGGTTTTGTTGGACAGCAGTTTTATAGGGCGGTCTCCCATCCCGTCTACTATCAAGAATACAACCTTACCCATAGATGCTCGCGTAAGCAAGCTTGTTTATAAGAGAAGCGAGTCTTTTTGATGCGTCAGCTTTGGAGGAGGTTGCTATTATCTCCTGCAGTTCTTCTGAGATCTTAGAGTTGATATCTATTAATTCAGATAATCTCTTTATCAAGAAGCCTAAAGAAGGGATATCAGAGGCAGTGTATTGGACACTCGGAATCTGTATAACCTGCTGCTCCTTTGTAGCTGGCTGAACGCTTGGTGCCTGTACATTTGGAGTTAGTTTACTTGGTGCAGGAATATTAACACGCTCTTCTGTTTTAACGGCTGATTTTATCTCTTCTTTTATGTTCTGTGGAGTTGCTGCCTTAGTCATTTGAATAGATGTGCTCGGCCCGACATTCAATTCAAACTTTTGTTCTGTAGGGGCCTGTTTTACAGCCTTAGTCTTTTCTGGACTATTTTGCCACATGATGCGTGACACCTCCGCGGGGGCCACTGTAGTCTGCCCTTCGCTTAGAATGCTGCCACTAAATCGCAGATCTGATTCAACAGATTTTATCTGATTCTCTAAACTGTTTATCTGATTCAGCAGGTCATCCAACTCATCAGCCATTTAAAATAGGAATCAGTATTAATATTTATTCGTTTAAATCAGCCTAAAATCGAAAGCTTAACCTAATTCAGTTAAAGCTTATTTTGGAAGCAAACCTGAAACTTCATCCAAATTACCGCGCTTCAACGCCTCAATGAGCTTAAGTTTGTCCGCCTTCTTTAGCTTGATCTTCTCGCCGTTCTTAAGTAATTTGACGGTTTCCTTATGCACCGATACGGGCGGCTTCTCCGCGGAGCTAGAGCTCTCCTCTAGATTTTTGCCCTTGTATATTATTTCGTATTCGCCCAATTTTATATTTCTAGTTGACTGTTCCTTAAAGTATTTATACCAAGTATCCATATTATCCTACCTCCATTTTTTTGACAATTATACTTATAGCATTTACCTATATTAAACATTTATGGTTGGGGATTTAACCCCAACCACAGTAGGGGATTTTATGAAGAACGCAAGGCAGCCCGAAAAAAGACGGGCTGCAAGCCAACAAATTTTACCTTAGTATCTCTATGCCAAGCTCCTTGCTTATAGCCGAACTTGTCTTAGAGATGACTGCGGTGTCCTCTGGTCCCAGAAGGTAAGGCGAACTTACCCCTGTCACGATGGTCATAACCCTCAGTTTGCCTGAGAATGACTCATCCACTCTTGCCCCCCAGATCACTATCGCATCTGAGTCCAAGGATTGGGTAGCTAATTCACCTATCTCGTTGACTTCTGATAGAGTCATGTCTGGTCCGCCTGTTATGTGTATAAGTGCGCCTCTCGCGCCTTTGTAGCTCACATCAAGCAGAGGGTTGTTCAGAGCGCGCTTCACGACTTCAGCGACCCTTGAATCAGAGGCGTCTGTCTCTCCTATACCTATAACAGAGACTCCACCCTTGTTCATTATCGCCTTTATGTCGGCGAAATCCAGGTTCACCAGGGAAGGTATAGCTATCGTCTCAACTATGCCTTTTATCATCGTAGCCACAACCTCATTCGCAATGTTGAATGCCTGGTCGATAGGCAGGTTTCCAGCGAAGTTGACGAGCCTGTTGTTGTCTATTACTATCACGGTATCAGACACATTTCTAAGCTCTTGGAGCCCAGTCTCGGCGTTCTCAACGCGCTTTCTCTCAGTTTTGAACGGCATAGTCACGGTACTTATCACTATCGCCCCTAAATCCTTCGCTATCTTAGCTACTACTGGCGCACCACCAGTTCCAGTTCCTCCTCCAAGCCCAGCGCAAACGAATACAAGATCAGCGCCCCTCAAGGAGTCCTTCAAAGCCTGTGCAGACTCTTCTGCAGCTTGCTTGCCTTTCTCAGGGAAACCACCGGCACCAAGACCCCTAGTCGTTTCCTTGCCGATAAGCAGTTTTTTATCTGCAGTCCTAGCGTTTAACTGCACTTGATCAGTGTTGGCTATCACGACTTCTGCGCCCTTAACGCCCTTTTTATGAAGCCATCCAGCCATGTTGTTTCCTGCGCCACCAACTCCGATTACCTTTATCTGCGCTTGATTGAAAAGCGCATCGTCAGGTGAAATTTGTTCTTTACCGGCTCGTAAAGCACTTTCCACCAAAATGTCCATTACCATTTTTCCTCCTTTTAATAGCTAAAACACAAACCGAAAGGTTTATATTCTAGTTATTCCTTATTATTTTTATAAAGAAAAGTAAGTGATGCGCCAAATTTCGCTTACAGTCTGCTTAAAATCTGAGCGTTCTGCAAAAACGTTCGGATTTTCTTAATTTTATCCAGACATTTAATAACATCTACTTACATATCCTTATTTAAAAGCATTGTTGAAATAAAGTGCAACATACTTTTTTGGTCAATACACAATAAAAGACTAAAATAAATCTGGATTAATTCATCTCTCGTCTTCTATTTAAGAAATTGACAATTTAGATCCTATGTTTTGCATGCAGGTAATTCATGTGCAGAACTTCCTTGAGTATAAACGTATAAATATGTATGGCAATTAAAGGTAATTATGAAAAATATCAGTGATGAGCGAGGACAGATACAAAAACTTTTGCTTCATAGCAAGCCTTTTCTGATATTGAAGATGATATACTACAATGATAATCATACGTATGCTGCGGTAATCTCAAGGAAGATAGATTGTAGCTATTCATATATCGTTAAACTGCTCAACAAGATGAGTAAATTGGACATAGTCAAGGTATCAAGCGACAAACACAGGAAGATAATAAAACTTACGGACAAGGGCAAAAAGCTTTTCAAACTGCTAATGACAATCTCAACGATGAAGTGAGGATAATTTAATTTCTCTTCTTTACATCTTTCTCTATAGCGCTGGCATAATCCCCTACTTTTTTCAAGACTCTATCAATTATGTATGGTTTAACAAACTTATCCAGTATCTCCGGCAGATCCATATTCTCTTTTATCCTGTAGTTGCTGTCTATCTTTTCTACTATACCGGTTGCTATCAATTTTCTTAGATCCCTTAAGATATTTGCGTACACTATTTTGACATTGTTGCTGTACAGTTTCTTTATTATATCATAGCTGCTTAGGCCGTTCGGTTTGTCCTTCCTGGCTTTGAGTAGTATATCTAATATATAGACTATCCCGATTCTGCTCTCTCCTGGGTTTACTAAGCCCAGAGATATGCAAAACCTGCGAAGGTTGGAGAAATAGTCCCCTGACGGTTTTTCAAACTCACTGAGGACTAATCTATACAGCGGCTTGTCCTTAAACAGCTTATTCTTGAATTTAATATCATACTTCATATTGCTGTATCTCAGGCCTTCGCATTTAATTTCTTATTTAAATTCAAGATGTCATCTTTCGTAGCGAACATTGGTAAGGTTGTCTTTATGCGTTCTATATCCTTGCTAATATCAAAGAGTTTCCTGTTCAATTCATTAAGTCTGTCATCAAATTGAGTGAATTTATTCGTGGACTCTGACACTTGATTAAACATCAGCTCGACCTTAGAGCTGACTGAGTTTACCCTGCTTTCTGTTTCACTGATCCTCTTGGCGGTATCAATCGCTTCCTCGAGTATCTTGTTCGAGTTCTTTATCACACTTAAATCTGACAGCCTGCTGGATACGGCGCTCATGTCTTTCTTAATTGATGTATTATCATCCGATAAGCGATTCACCTGGGTCGTGATCGCTTCAAGTTTATCCGTGAGTACCTTTATCGAAGTAACCATGTTTTCAAGATCAGCGGTCGAGAAAGCTGACATTAAGCCCCTGCTTGTGTTTATGAAATCTAGGGAGAATTTATGTAAATCGGCTATATTCTTCTCTATGTTTGAAAACTCTGAACCTATTGAATCTAGCTTCAACTGAAATCCATTCGTCTGAACATTTATAGAGTTGACGGAATCCGTAACCGTCTTGATCTGATCCTTTAAACCTGAAACATCCTTTTTAAGACCATCCGCTTCGTCTATCACACCATTTAAAGAAGGCACGGAATTGATCACTGTATCTGACAGCTTAGTTAATTTTGCATTCAATTCGTTTATGGCTGAAGTCTGGTTAGAGACCGTCGCATTCACATTCTTCGCAAGATCATTGAAGCTGGTGGTTAAAGAGGTGATGGCTTTGTATCCGTCTTTCAGGCTATTCAATTGATCTGTAATGTCATTTATAGAGGGTATGGCTTTAAGCGTAGTGTCTGAAATCTTCGTTATCTTTGCGTCTAAGTTGTTAATAGACGAATCCTGCTTTGAAATAGTTGCATTAACATTTTTTACAAGATCATTGAAGCTAGTGGTTAGAGAAGTGATAGCCATATATCCTTCTTTTAGACGATTCAATTGATCTGTAACGGCACTTATAGAAGGTATCTCTTTTAACGCGTCTGAAATCTTCGTTATCTTTGCGTCTAAATTGTTTATTGATGCCGAAAGTGAGGAGACTGCGCTGACTGAGGATTTATTTAGGTTGTTTACGTTGTCCGATACACTGTATATAGTCTGAAAAACCTGCTTCAGCTGCGAATCAATTCGACTTATATCTGCATTTGTTTTTGATAGGTTGTCACCGTAATCTTTTATCACTTTATTTGAACTGGAAATCGCATTGCTTAACACTAGTAATCGGTTGTACAAATCTGACATAGTAGAGCGAATAGAAGCGTTAAAGGCATCCACGCTCATTTTATATTCATCATAATTCTGAGAAAGCTTAATCTCTGCCAAGTCTACCATTTAACTATATTAATTATTTTGATATTTAAAGATTTAATTCTTACCGTAGAAAACTATTGTTGGTACGTATTTGCCATACCGGCCAAAGAAAGCTTTATCATGCATGCCTCACATACGCTTTTAGATGACGGCGCGCCGCATATGCTACATCGGTTTAGTGTTTTATCCTTTAGGTTTCCTTTAAAGTTATCTGCTATAGATAGTGCAGACTCAACTATGTTGCTCTTGCTGCCCATGTATAGACTCTCAAGCTCTTTCACGATCTGGGATACTGAATTCCTTATCCCAAATCTAGCGTATGGGCACTCTGAATGTATCGCGTTTATGCTACGTAGCAAAGAATACAGCATTGTCTCCTTTTCGCTTACGAAAATAAAAGGCTTTACCCTCGGCACGAAACCCTTATCCTTGATGAAACCCACGTTTGCCCCAGTCCGCAACAGTCTGCCGTCGTCGTTCTGGATGAGATTCATCAAAACGCTTTCAGCTTCATCATCTAGATTGTGGGCAGTGGCAACTTTATCTGCGCCGTTATCCAAGGCAGCTTTATTGATAAGATACCGCCTCAGGACACCGCAATAAGAGCAGGGTATCCCTCCCTTTATTTTTACGAGCTCATCCATGCTCTTCGAAGCAAAATCTTTGTAGGAGTAAATTTTATACTTAACTCCCCACTGATCGCAGTAAAACTTCATGATATCTAAGGTTTTATCCCTGTAACCTTCTATGCCTTCATCTATGGTTACAGACAGTATATTATTACTTCCTCCGAAGAATTTATTCATTATATATAGTAAAGAAAGTGAATCCTTGCCGCCCGAGTTAGCCACTATAACCTTCTCGCCATCTTTAATTAGATTATATTTGGCTATCGTCTTCAAAACCCTTTCCTCAAAATTATTCAAGAAATGCTCCTTACAGAAAGTGCCGTTAGCGGAGGAGATAACTGCCTCTTTATCACAAACCTGACATAGCATGCCTTTATCCCCCTGAGAAAACCTCTATCATATTTAGATTCATTCCATCCGATACAATCTTATCAGAGGTGTAAATATTCCCTTCTTTGTCTACGAATATTACAGAGTCATCATTCGTCCCAAGTGCCTTAATTATATCCGAGACTTTGCCGGATAATATCTCTACTTCCCTTTCTCCAAATTTTATGTTACTTATCCTGACCTTTACCATATCAAACCAAGTTATGCATGGAGATTAAATCCCTACTCAGCGGCTTCAGAGCATCCGGTACCTTCATTGATATGCTATCCCTAAGTGACTTACCAGCGTCCTTTTTTCCTTTCCAAACCATCGTGTTAAATGATACTATCGCTTCTGTCAAGTCATAGTAGTTCTTATCAAATTTATCTAGATGAGGGAATTCTTCTAAGTCTACTCTTGCGTCTTTGTACATCTGCCTCCAGAGCTTGTCCGCTATGAATGGAGTTACAGGCGCAAGCAGTAATATCAGCTCCCTGAAAACTTGATGGAGTGTATATACAGCCGCGTCACTCTCCGCGTCCGAGAAATTATTCCCATAAGCCCTAGCCTTAACCATCTCAATGTAGTGCGGCGCAAATATGTTCCAAATGAATTCCCTCACACGATTCGAAGCGGTGAAGAAGTCAAATGACTTGTACGCGGACATCACTTCTTCTGATAACTTCGACATGTTGGAGAGTATCCACTTGTCTGAAGGAAGAAGATCTTCGTATTTTACCTCTCTCTCAAGCTTGAATGAACCGATAAATTTGGCGATGTTCAAGAGTTTATTCAAAAATTTAGATGCACCCTGCAGCTTTTTCTCAGAGAACAGAATATTGCTACCAGTAGAAGCCTCTGATGCCGCCCAAAACCTGAAGGCGTCAGCTCCATACTTTTCTATTATCGGAGACGGATCCACCACGTTGCCCTTGCTCTTAGACATCTTCTCACCATGCTCATCCAACCCAACGCCATCTATCCACACAGAGTGCCATGGGGCCTTTCCAGTCAACTGGTAGCCCCTTAAAAGGCTGTAGAAGAGCCAAGTCCTAACGATATCAGGACCCTGCGGTCTGATGCTAAGTGGATAAGTCAGCGAATGAAATTTCTTGTCTGACATGTATCTAGTTACATACAAAGAGCTTATGCTTGAATCAACCCACGTATCAAATGTCCTCGCATCACCTATGAATTCAGTGCTCCCGCATTTGTTGCACTTAGTGCCGGATGGAGGATCATCATGCCATGGTTTGTAATATTTACCCGGCTCCGGTACAAAAGGCTCACCGCAATTTTTACAGTACCATATTGGTATCTCTGTGCCATAGAACCTTCTCCTTGATATGGGCCAATCTAAGGCTGTTCCTATCCAATTCATGAGTAGCTCCCTGCTCCAACCAGGTATAAAATTCAGATGATTGGCCAAATCCTTCAATTTGTCTTTGAAGGAGACAACATCCACATAGTACTCATCCATAGGTATAATCTCTATCAAGGTGTTGCTCCTATCGCAGAATGGAGACCTATGCATTATCTCTTCTATCTTATCAGTGTAACCTTTCTCCTTTAGAATATCTATTATTTTATCCCTTGCATCTTTCACGCTCAGTCCAGCCAGAAAATCTCCAGCTTTGTCTGTCATCTTTCCACGCTCATCTATTATTATTGTCTCCTTTATGTTCAACTTTCTAGCCAAGAGCACATCATTGTAATCACCGTATGTGCAAAGCATCTCTGCTCCGGTACCATAATCCATTTTTGCCGACTCATCAGAGATTATTTTGACTTCATTTTCGTATATCGGCACAATCGCAGTTTTACCGACTAAACCGGTGTACCTAGTATCTGCGGGATTTACAATGACCGCCTTGCATGCAGCAAGCATCTCTGGTCTAGTGCTTGCTACTGTAATCGACTTGTCTTCCCCTTTTATTCCAAACTTTATGTTGACTAATTTCGATGGAATTTCCTTGTAGACTATCTCTGCATCTGCTATTGTCGTATTACAGTCATAACAATAATTACTCGGTCTTGTTCCGCGGTAGACCAAGCCCTTCCTCCATAGGTCTATAAACGTTGCCTGCGTGAGAACCCTGTACTCATCAGAGTCAGTCCTATATATACTTTCGAAATCAGCGGAGTATCCAAGTCTTTCAAGTATCTCTATCATCTCCTTCTCTAGCTCATCCAACGCTGTATGGCACAGACTTAGAAATTTTTCCCTTTCTGTGTCACGCATCCTTATGTTGTATTTCTTTTCTACGTATCTCTCCACAGGTATGCCATTCCTATCCATACCTACAGGGAATAGAACGTTGTATCCTAGCATCCTTGCAGCCCTGCCAATCATGTCGATCTTAGAATAGTGCGCAGCCGCACCCACATGCCACGGCCTGCCAGAGGTATACGGAGGTGGCGTATCTATGCCGAAGTATGGTTTTTTTGAGTCTATTGAAAATTTTATTGGCCCCTCTTTTTTCCATCCATCAAGCACGGACAATTCTTGGTCATTTCCCCAATTCTTGAGCTCATCCATCTAAAATCTGAACACGCTGCAAAATTTAACCTTTCTCTTACCCTTTTCAAAGGTTTAATTCCAGCTCCTGGTTATCCAAAAGAATGTG